>JAYVQF010000258.1:0-20363 GCA_043777195.1 Thermoanaerobaculia bacterium | reverse complement strand
GACTCGGTGGAATTCTGGGCGCCGCTGATCAGTCCTAATACTTCGCAGCGCGTCGAATTGCGTCTCGTAAACGCGCCCTTTGCGACCGAGACCGCCTGGGACGCCGATTTCGGCAACAGCCTGCTGCATGCAAAACTGCCGGCCACCGCCGCGCACGGCACCGTGACCATCACCACGCGGTTGACGCGCAGCGAAGCCTTCGCCCGCCCGGCCGTATTGACCGCGGGCGAACGAACGCTTTATCTCCGCGCGGAAAAGCTGGTCACCCTGTCGCCGCGGGTGCGCAAGCTGGCGGCGGGCATCATTCGCGGCCGCAGCAGCACGATTGCGAAGGCGCGGGCGCTCTATGACTACACCGTCGCGGTGATGCGCTACGACAAAACCCTACCCGGCTGGGGCAACGGCGACACCGAGCGGGCCTGCGACCTGCTGGCCGGCAACTGCACGGATTTCCATTCCCTCTTCATTTCACTGGCCCGCTCGGCGGACATCCCGGCGCGGTTTGTGATGGGCTACGCGCTGCCCGCCGCGGCGGGCACGGGCGAGATCACCGGCTACCACTGCTGGGCGGAATTTTTCGACGCGCGCGCCGGCTGGGTGCCGGTGGATGCGTCGGAGGCCTCAAAGCATCCCGAGAAGCGGAACTATTTTTTTGGCCGCCTGGATCGTGACCGCGTCGCCCTGTCGATGGGTCGGGATCTTCGCCTCACCCCCTCACAGGCGGGCGAGCCGGTTAATTACCTGCTGAAACCGGTGCTGGAGATGGATGGCAAGTCGCAATCCGCGCCGGTCGTGACCGTGCGTTATCGTGATCTTGAGGATGGCCCTGCCGCGCTGGCCGCCGGCATTTCCGCAGCGGCGCCGGCACTGGCAGCGCCCGCGCCGTCTACGGCTGGTGGAACATAGATCACCAGGCGGCCGGGAAATACCCGGCGGATTTCAATTTTGATTCCCGCGCCCTGCGCGATCGCCTGCAATTCCTCCGGGAGAAAGCCGCGCCGAACCGAGAGCGGCCCGTCCTGGCGCACCATCGGCCCGAGGCCGCACAGCCGTGTGCCCAGCCAGATGCCGGCCCACGGGCCGGGATGGCGGAAGAGATCGACCAGCAATGCGCCCTGTTTTCCCAGTCCCGCCAGCGCCCCGAGGAAGGGGACGATTCCCGCCGGTGCAATGTGATGCAGCGTCTGCGAGGAGATCACCAGATCCACTGCCCTGGCGCGCAGCGGCGGCTTTAGCGCATCGCCGCGCAGTAGTAAATCATTTGCCGTGACCGCCCCCGGCTCGAGGAATTCCCGGTGCGTCAGCAAATCCAGCCCGATGAATTCCACCCGTGCGCCGCGCCTTGCGGCCCAGGCGCGAACCACCGGCCACAAATCAGCGCCGCCGAAGCCCACATCCAGAATCCGCCACGGGCGGTCCGTCGGCGGCGTTCCCGCGAATTGATCCAGCGCCCGCTGCAGCGCCCGCGCCCCGCCGGAATAGCGGTTGATGAAGGTGAGATCGCGATAGGCGCGCTGCAAATCCTCCGGCCGGGCGGCGGGATCATCCATCCACTCCGGTCCGGGGTGGCGCGACGAAAAATCGGGGAAGTTCAGCATGGGGCGTGATCAGGGACAACCTGTTGGTTAAGGTGAGAATAAAGGTCGTAATAAGAAATGTCATTAGCCGTGTGTAGGGGCGGAGCTAAGCTCCGCCCCTACACATTCTCGTGATGCTTACGCGATTTCACTCATCTCATAATTTCCGTACAACCAAGGCGCTGTTTTTTGAGCCGAAGCCGATGCAGTTGACGAGTGCCGAGGTGCCGGCGCCGGGGCGGGCGGTGAGCGGGGTGTAGTCGAGATCGCATTCGGGATCGGGGTCGGTGAGATTGGCGGTGGGGGGAATGGTGTCGGTGGCGAAGGCGGTGAGCACGGCGGCGAGTCCCTGAGCCGCGCTGGCGCCCTGCGGGTGGCCGAGCATCGACTTGGTGGCGCTGATGGGGATATTTTTCACCGCCGGTCCCAGCGCCAGTTTCAGCGCGTGGGTTTCCAGCCGGTCGCCCATCAGGGTGGCGGTGCCGTGCGCGTTGATGTGGCCGAGTTCTTCCGGGGTGATATTTGCTTCGGTCATTGCTTCACGGATGGCGCGCGCGGGCTCTTCGCCGTCTTCGCGGATGCGCACGCGGTGAAACGCCTCGCAGGTCGAAGCATAGCCATCAATCGCCGCGATGGCGGGAACCTCTGCCGCGCGCGCATCTTCTTCCCGTTCAAGGAGAAAAAAGAACGCACCCTCGGCAATGACCAACCCCGCGCGGTCGCGGTTGAAGGGGCGGCAGCCTTCGGCGGGACGGTCGTTGCGGTCGGTGGCCACGGCGTTCATCAGGCAGAACCCCTCCATGATGCCGGGCGCGAGCGGATCGTCAACTCCCCCCACCAGCGCCGCGTCGATGCGTCCGCTTTGCAACCAGAGCCGCGCCACGCCGATCGCATCCGCCGCGGAGGTGCAGCCGGTGGAGATGACATGCGAGGGGCCGCGCAGATCGAATGCCATCGACACCTCGCTCGCCAGCGTGCCGGGGGTGATTGACGGAATCGCGAAAGGCGTCGCCTTGCGCACTTCGCCGGAAAAATAGTAGGCATACTGCTGCTCGGCGAAACTGCACGCGCCGCCGCCGGTTCCCAGGAAGACGCCGATGCGCCGCCGTTTTTCCAGCGGCAGGGGATTCGTCAGAAATGATTCGCCATAGCGCTGCGCCAACGCTTCACGCGATGCGGCGAGTGCGAGGGCCACCACCCGGCCCGTCTGCCGCCGCGCCGGAGCATCCATCACCGTAGCCGGATCGAAGTCGCGGCATTCGGCGGCGATTCGGCAGGGCAGGCCGCTCGCATCGAAACGGGTGATCGGCCCGATGGCGGGCTTTCCGGCGATGAGCCCGGCGATGAGGGGCGCACGCCCCACGCCGAAGGCGCTGAGCGCGCCCCAGCCAGTGATGACGGTGCGGGGAGGCGTCAAAACGCCGCCGCGGCAAAAAAATAGGCCGGGCAGGCGGTCAATTTCCGGTCTTCCACCCGGTACGATTTACAGCTTCCCGTGGTCTGGTTTTTTTCGTCGCACACGCGGAGCGAATAACTCGTCACGGTCTCCTTGTCCATCTCGCAGACTGCGGCGAAACAGAGATCGCGCTTCGCTCCCGCGCAGGTGACGGCCTTGATCTGCCGCAAAGGGCCGAGCCCGAGCGAATCGGTGTTCAGCAGGGTTTTCACCTGTGAAGCGCTGGCATTCACCCACGGGCCTTCCACATCCTGGCCGCCCTGGCTCCACCCGCGACCATATTCCAGGGCGGGCAGATCGGCCGGCGCCGGCCCCTCCACCAGCGCATGGCGCGATTCATTCCAAGTCCACAGCGCATTGCCGCCGGTGGCAAAAACGGTAATGCGCGACAACTTGGGCGCATGCTCTTCATAGGGGCTTTTACGGCAGGACAGGGTCATGACCGCGGTGGCCGCGATGATCGCGATCAACGCCAGGGCCGCAGCCCGGCGATGGAGTGGATGAACGGGACGCATCCGCGAATTATCGCGGGTGCGACACTCTGCCGGTAGAATCACGCGGTGATTGCCGCTGCGAATGAATTTCCGCCGGACAAACCGCTGCGGGACTATCCCTGGGTCGCTTTTGACACCGAGACGACGGGGTTGTCGGCGGCCAGCGAACGGGTGGTGGAATTGGCCGCCGTTCGTTATACAGGACACGACGCAGGACACGACGATCAGCACGCGCGCGAGGAGTTCAGCTTCCTCGTCGATCCCGGAATTCCCATGCCGCCCGGGGCACAGCGGGTGCATGGCATTTCTGATGCGATGGTGCGCGGGCGCCCCTCGCTATCTCAGGTGTTGCCCGACTTTCTCGATTTCTGCGCCGGCGCGGTGCTGATCGCCCACAACGCGCCGTTTGACATCGGCTTTCTCGCGGTGGGATTACAGCGGGCGGGGATCGCCTTTCCCCTGAATCCCATTCTCGATTCGCTTGAACTCTCGCGTAAGACGCTAACCGGCCCGCCCAATCACAAGCTCGAAACCCTCGTGCGTTTTCTCCGCCTGCCCGGCCACGAGGCGCACCGCGCTCTGGGTGACGCCGCCATGTGCGGCCTGGTTGCCCGCCGCTGCCTGGAAGAGGGAAGTCTTATCAATGCGCCGCTCAGCCGCGCGCTCAAGATCGGTGGCTCCCATCCCGGCTACGCCGCGCACGACATCCAGAATGTCCAACTCCCGTTGCCGCTGGAATCGCTGCGCCGCGCGCTGCGGGAGCGCGCCCGCGTCACGCTGGTGTGCCGGATTTACGGCCGCGACGAGACCCACGCCGGAAACGCGCTGGCCTATTACAAGGATGATCGGGGCAACGCCGACTGGATCATTCTGGGCGATCCCTCCGCCCCCGGCGGCGAGCGGGCGGTGCGGCTCGAACACATCACCTCGGTTACCCCGGCTTGAAGCGGTGAACAGCGTCGGGGAACTGCTGGCTGAACTCACACAGCGGCTGCGAGCGGCCGGCGTGGACAATCCGGCGAGGGAGGCGCGGCTGCTGACGGCGTGGACACTGGCCCGCGATCCCGCCTGGCTGATGGCGCATGGCGAGGCGATAGTCGCGGATGATTGCGCTGCCGTGTTGTGCGCACGCGGCGCGGCGCGGTCGCGGCGCGTGCCCTTCGCGCATTTGCGCGGCGAGCAGGAATTCTTCGGCCGCGCCTTCCGGGTGTCATCCGCAGTTCTCATCCCCCGGCCGGAGACGGAACAGCTTGTGACCCGGGCTGCGGAAGAACTGGCCCGCCAGGGCGCGCACGAATTCCTCGAACTCTGCACCGGCACCGGCTGCATCGCGATCTCACTACTGGCCGAAGAACCGCGCCGTCGCGCAACGGCCACCGACCTCTCACCGCGCGCGATTGCGATTGCCCGCGACAACGCACGCCGGCAGGGCGTCGCATCGCGGCTCACCCTTCATCAGGCCAATTTGTGGCCGCGCATCCGCCGCCGTTGGCCGCTCATCATCGCCAACCCGCCCTATCTCGCGCAGGATGAATTCGCATCGCTGCAACCCGAAGTTACCGCATACGAACCCCGCCTCGCCCTCGCCGGCGGCCCCGACGGCCTGGCGATTTATCGGCGCATTTTTTCCGCCGCCCCCGGCCATCTCCTTCCGGGCGGGGCAATCCTCGTTGAACATGGCGCCGAACAGCGAGAATCACTGCGCCACCTCGCGATGCAGTTTCGTCTGCGAGTCACGAGTGAATGGAATGACGAGGCGGGCCATCCCCGCATCCTACAGCTGATTCGAATCGGAGATTAGGGAAAGCATGAATCGAGCGGTTCCGGCGAAGTTCTTTGCGGGTTCCCGATTTCTGAAAAGATCACTCGCCTCGAAATGAAAAACGGCCGTCCTTGCGGACGGCCGTTTGCTTATTCGTAAGGCGGCATCGCGGTCTGCCACCCGATCCTTCGGGCTGCTCGCGCAGCCCTCTGGATGACGACGCTTTGAGGGTCGTCATTTCGCCTGAAAATTTGCCTTGCGTTTTTCGGTGTAGGCCTTGAGCCCTTCCTTGGCATCGGCCGAATTAAACAGCTCCGCCTGCAATTCGCGTTCGAGAGCCAGACCGTATTCGAGGGGAATCTGCCCGCCGCTCTGACAGGAGCGCTTGATGCGTCCGACCGCGAAAGCGGCTTTGCCGGGGGGTACGAAAGACTTGGCGTACTCGTAGATTTTAGCCATGAAATCGGCGGTATCGGTCGCTTCGATCTGGCGGTTGATGATGCCCATCTTCTCGGCCACTTCGAAGGAGAAGTTGGTGCCCTCGACCATCATCTCGATGGCTTTGGAGGTGCCGATCAGGCGGGTGAGGCGCTGGGTGCCACCGGTGCCGGGCAGCACGCCCAGGGCGACTTCCGGCAGGCCGATCTTGAAATCATTGGATTTGCGCGCGATGCGGATGTCCGCCGCCATGGCGATTTCAAGGCCCCCGCCCACGGTGTGGCCGTTGAGCGCGGCGATCACCAGCTTGGGGGTCTGCTCAAAACGCGAGAGCGTTTCGTTGGCGTGCAGGCAGAAGTAATATTTGAACTGCGGCGTCACCGAGGCGAGCATCTTGATGTTGGCGCCCGAGGAGAAAAATTTCTCGCCGTCGCCGGTGAGGACGATGACATGCACGGTGTCGTCGAAGCGCGCCTTGAGGATGCCTTCATCCATTTCCTTCAGCATTTCGTGGGTGTAATTGTTGCCGGGCGGATCGCACATGGTGAGGGTGGCGATGCCATCGACGGCCTGATAACGAACGAGATTGCCCATGGTCGGGACTCCTGTAAAAAGTGGGTGAGATTAATAACTTAACGAGCGGAGCCGGGAATTATAGAGCGAATGAGCGCCGCAGTCCGCCCATGCAGAAAAGGAGAATCAACGAGCTGAATTATTTTCATCCGCGTCAATCTGCATCATCTGCGGATCCTATCTTTTCTCCGAGCAATTCCCGCAAGCGGGATTCGAAGTGGCTGTTGGGAATGGCTTCGTCGGCGCCGGCGACTCGCGCTTCTTCGAGGCGCGCGGCATGAACATGCGAGCCGAAGGCGACGAGCGGGGCGGCGCCGGCGGCTTTGAGCGCGGTAATGGCGGCCAGCGCGTCACGGCCGGCGAGATCCACGAAGACCGCCGCATTCGCGGCTTCGGTGAAGGGGCCCGCGCCGCGCAGTGAATGCATCGTGGTGCCGGTGGCGTCGCACATCGCTTTGGCTTTCGCCGAAAAAAAGAGGTCGGCACCGTGCAGAAATATTTTCATGGTTGTGCCCGCGGCTCAGCCTTTGAATTGTTGATCGTGAAATTTCGCGAAGAGCGGGCGAAGCTTGCCCCGCTGGTATTTTCCCGTAGAAGTGACCGGAACGCTGTCGCCGAAAATCACGATTTTGGGCCGTTTCCAGAGCGGGAGTTTTTCACAACCGCGCAGGATCTCAACCTCGGTGCGGGTGATCCCGTCCTGCAGCACAATGTAAGCACCGACCTCCTCGCCGTGGTATTTGTTTTCGAAGCCCACCGCAAGGCCGGCTTTCACGCCGGGCAGATTCATCAGCACTTCGTCCAGCTCGTAAGTCGAAATGTTGACGCCGCCGCGGATGATCAGCTCCTTGATGCGGCCGGTGATGAAGAAAAAGGGGCGGCCGGCTTTGTCCTCGAGAAAAAAGCCCTCGTCGCCGGAGCGGAACCAGCCATGGGTGAAAGCCGCGTCGTTGGCGTCGGGGCGGCCGTAGTAATGCTTCATGACATTGTGGCCGCGGATGACGATCTCGCCCTTTTCGCGCTGCGGCCGCGGCTTGCCCTCCTCGTCGTGAATCGCCATTTCATTGCAAGGAAGCGGCACGCCGATGGCGGGATAGCCATGATCGTGCAGCCAGTAGCGGTGTTCGGCCTGGTCGAGATCCACGGGAAGAAAGCAGGAATAGCAGGTGGTTTCGCTCAGGCCGTAACCGTGCATGATGGGAAAGCCGAAGCGGGTTTCAAACTGCGTGGCGAGTTCGCAGGTCAGCGGCCCGGCGCCGCAAATAATATGACGGAAAAAACGCAGGTCGTGCTTTTTGAGATCCTCATCGCCGTCGAGCAGGAATTGCAGCAGCGTGGGTACCACCGAAACGATCTGCACCTTTTCTTCGGCGAGGCGCGACCAGAAGACGCTTGATTTGAATTTTCGGTTGAGCACCACCGAGCCGCCGGCGTAGAGCGGAGTCATCAGGGTGACCACGATGCCATTGACATGGTGAATGGGCAGCACCGCCATCATCGTCTGGCGCAGATCAATGCGGTGCCAATCGGCGATGTTCTTGGCGTCGCTCAAAAGATTATGCTGGGTGAGGACGACGCCCTTGGGCGTGCCGGTGGTGCCCGAGGTGTAGACGATGAGGGCCTCATCTTCGCGGGTGATGTCCCGCTGCAGGGGTTTGGGCGACAGCGCCTTCGCGTCCTGCAATGTTTTCCAATGTTTGGGGGCTTTGCCGTCATTGGGGGAATCTCCGGAAAACAAAACCCAGTGGCGCACGCCCTTGCACGCCTCGCGCGGGGCAAGCGCGAGATATTCCGGGCGGACGAAAACCGCGGCGACGCCGGCGTTGTCGAGCACGAAGCCGATGCGATCGGCCTCTTCCGAGGCATTGACCGGCACCACGCACAA
Source organism: Thermoanaerobaculia bacterium (assembly GCA_043777195.1). GTDB lineage: Bacteria > Acidobacteriota > UBA4820 > JAYVQF01 > JAYVQF01 > JAYVQF01. Next base: position 12,178 of record JAYVQF010000258.1, on the reverse strand, counting down.
TCCTGCGCTCCAGGCGGCGAAATAGAGAATGACGGTCTCATCGTGGTTGTGCGCCAGGGTGGCGATGCGCTCGCCTTTTTTCAGTCCCAACGAGTCGGCAAGATACCGGGCGGTGCGGTTGACCGCCTCGTGGAATTCACGATAACTGAATTCGCGCCGCTCGCCCGCCTCGTCATCCACAAAGAGCAGCCAACGCTTGTCGGGGTTCCGTCCGGTCTGTTCGGCGAGCAGATGCGGTATGGAGTGATAGGGGGTCTCGTAATCCCGCGGGGAAAGGCCGCGCACCGAGCGGGCCTGTTCGATTTTTTCCCCAATTTCGGGGCCGGATAAGGATTGTGTTGCGTCCGCCATGGGGCGTGATTTTACCGGGGCTGTATCATGAAGCTGAGTAAATAGCTGAAGGCGGTTGCAGAAATATAAATTATTGGGTGAAATGTGACATGTCAAGTGTGATCGGCGTCACAGCATTAAAAATTGAGTTTGCCGAAAAGCCATGATATAATAAGTTCGCATAAATAGTACACGGCGTTGCTACACATAAGCCGCGCTGCTAGTTCTTACTCTGGAGCCATCCTATGTTTCGTTCCCTCTTCTCCCACAACCCTTCAGCCCACGCTGGCAGCCGTCAGCCGCGCGCATCGAACCGGATGGCGGCCGGAATGGCGGCTCTGCTGCTCAGTTTTTCCGCTCTGACAGGGCGCGCTCAAATCTGCGCCGGCAATGGGCCGACCCTGAAAACCATCGCGGTGGACGGCAATCCGGCCGACTGGAGCAATGTGCTGAGCAATCCGGTGCAGGTCACCAATGACGGTGAATGGCTTTCCCCGTGCACATCCTCCACAGATCGCGACTGCGCCGGCCGCAGCATCGGCGGCCGCGACCTCTCCAAGTTCGCCTGGACCTACGACAACACCAACATCTACCAATATGTCCAGCGCTACGGCAGCACCAGCAACACCCAGACCTATTATTTCTACATCGACACCAACGGCAACCAGGTGATGAACACCGGTGAGAAGGTGCTGCAGATCGTCTATAGCGGCTCCAACAAGAGAACCGATGCGAGCGTCTACGATTACGCCGCAGTGGGCGGGGCCGCTGGCGACGCGATGGTATCGGGCGTCACCGGGTTCGCCGACGGCTACACCCTACCGGGCACCCTCACCGGCGGCACGGTGATATACAGCGGCGTGGTCGCGGGCTTCGCCGACGGCACCGGCTTCGAATCCAGCATTCCCGTGGGCCTCGCTGGGCGTACCGGTGGGGAGCCCGCTCTTTTTCCATGTCTCCTCCACCAATAGCAGCAACCCTGGACAGGTGCCCGCCTCGATCGACGACAATCTCGGCGGCCCAGACGGAAAAATCGGCGCCTTCGCTTTCTACGCCTCGTCGCTGACCCCCAACAACACCAGCGCCGTCGCGCCGGGTTCACCCACGGTCGTCACCTACAACCACACCATCACCAACATCGGGACGCTGGCCGACCATTACAATTTGAAGGTCGCCTCGTCGCAGGGATTGCGCGTGGATATCTACGATTCCACCGGCGTGACCCTGATCGCGACGGACACCACGGGGGACGGGATCTGGGAATTCGTCAATGCCGCCTTCGACAGCGACGCCAACAACCAGCCCGACTCGCCGGTGCTTGCGAGCGGCGCGACTTTCGCTTTCAAAATCAAGCTGACCGCCGCGACCGGCGTCAGCGACATCCTGGACACCACCGTCATCCGCTTGCTGTCCATCAACAACGCGGTCTGCAACAGCGTCAACATCGTCACCGCGACCGACATCACCGCGATTGGCAATCTCACTCTGCAGACTTCGCCGCAGGGCAAATCGGTGGTGGCGGGTCAAGTGGTGGATTATGGCCTGAAGCTGCGGAATTTCGCCCTGTCGGACAAATTTGATCTCAAACCGGTTTCCAGCCTCGGCTGGCAGGTTCAGCTTTACACCGATCCCAATGGCGACGGCAACCCCGCCGACGGCGTGCTGGTTGCCACCGATGTGAATGGCAACGGCGTCTTCACCGACGCGGGCGATTCCATCGTCGGCGGCTTCGATAGCAACGCCAATGGCAAACCCGATTTCGGCACGCTGGCGAACGGGGGCAACCAGACCTTCGTCGTTCGCCTCACCGCGCCCGCCGCCGCGCCCCTGGGTGCCGTGGACACGACCTCCGTGCTGGCCCTGGGAGCGACGAACGGGGCCAACGCCACGGCCGTCCTGACCACCACCGTGCGCTCGAAGCTGACCTTCACGCCGAGCTACACCATCGCCGCGGGTACGAATAAGTTTAGCGGACCCAACAGCTCGGTGTTTTATGGGCATATACTCATCAACAGCTGGTCGGCCGCCGACAGCGTCACGCTATCGGGCAGCTCCAGCAATGGCTATACCGTCCGCTATTACACCGATCCCAACGGCGATGGCAACCCGAGCGACGGCTTGCCGATCACCGCGCCGGTGGCGCTCGCCGCAAATGGCGGGTTCCTGCAGCTGGTGGTCGAGGTCGTCATTCCCATATTGACGCCGCCCGTCACCGACACCGCCACCATCACCGCGACTTCCACTGTCGCTCCGATCGCCCCGGCCAGCGTGGTGACCGACCAGGTCAAGATCAGTTTCGTCTCGGTCTATACCGACGCCCTGCGCACGCTCTCCTTCGGCAATTACACCCGCTGCCAGACCGTTTACACCAAGGGCAGCAGCCTGACGCCCGGAACCACGACAACCTACCAGATGCGCTACCGCAATCCCGGTGCGGTGCTGGTGCGCTCGCAAACCATCTCCACCGACGGCAACGGCGATGCGGTGGATCAATACACCTTCACCGCCGCCGATCCGGTCGGCACATGGACGGTGCAGCTATTCAACCTTTCATCCGCGACGGTGGTGGACAGCGCCACCCTCACCCTGGAAAACTTCGCCGCCTCCACAATTGCGCCGGTCTCCACGGGAAAAGCGAGCTATGCGGTGAGTGGGGACAATCTCAACATTTCCGCCCGCTTCAACAACACCAATATCGCGGCGCCCGACACGGCCACGACTTTCCGCTATGTCGTGCTCAATGCAGGCAACACCCAATATCTCACAGCGGCCGGCACTTTCGCGCCTTATAGCGCCGGGCTTTATAGCCACACCACGGCGTCCGCCAGCGTACCGGCGGGCGGTTCTTTCAATGATTCTTTCACCATCAGCGGCGTGCTCTTCCCTGCGGCCGGCACCTACCATATCAATGTCGATTGGGTGACCAGTTGCGGCGCCGTCATCGCCACCGCCAGCTATTCCTTCCCGGTCGGTTCTTCGCTGAATAGCTTTTCCGACGCGGCCTTCTCCCAGCCCAGCGACCTGTTTGGTATCAGCGGCACGGTTTACCTGCGCAGTCCCAATCTGCTGGTCTCCACAGGCTATAAGGTCGCCTGGTATCGTCCGGACGGCACGCTGGTGCTGACGCAGAGTCTCAGCAGCGACGGCACCGGGCTGCTCACCACCAATTCGACCACTGCAGCCCTTGGCGTCTCCGGCCTTTGGCATGTCGTCGTTTATCCCGCGACCGCGACGCCGCCCGCAACCTATAACCCCGGCGATCCCGCCGGCGCAAGCAGCGACAGCTTTACGCTGGATCTCATCGCGCCGCTAGCGCCGTTGATTACGGGCCCAGTAAACGGCAGCTCTACCACCAACACCACGCCGACGCTCAGCGGCACCGCTGAAGCCGGCAGCACCGTCACCCTGACGATCACCGGCCCCGGCGGTCCCTATACGGTCATCACGACGGCCGACGCCTCTGGTAATTATTCCGTGCCGGCGCCGGCCCTCACACCGGGCGCCTACAGCGTGACCGCGACCGCGAGAGACGCGGCGGGCAATGTTTCCGCCACCTCCGGAACCACCAATTTCAATGTGGTGTTTGGCGCGCCGGTCATCACCGCGCCGGTCACGGCCGGGGCGACCTCCGTCTCCGGAACTTCTACTGCGGCAGACGGCACCCTCATCACGATATACAAAAACGGCGTGGCCATCGGCACGACCACCGTCACCGGCGGGACATGGACGCTCACCGGCGTCAGCGGCCTGCAGGGCGGCGAAACCCTCACCGCCACCGCGGGCACCGGCGCCGGCACTTCGGCCCTTTCAAGCGGCGTGATCGTCATCCCTGCCGCACCGGCAATCACGGGTCCGCTGGTTTCGGGACAGACTTCCGTCTCCGGCACCTCCACCGCCCCGGTCGGCTCGACCATCACCGTCTATGTCAATGGCGTGCCATACACCACCACCGTACAGGCGGGTGGAACCTGGACGGTCACCGTACCGCCGCTGACGGTGGGCGCGATCGTCAACTCCACTGCAACGGCAGGCGGGCAGACCTCAGCTTCATCCGGCAGCCAGACGGTCATCAACCAGTCGCCGGTGGTTACCGGCCCGATCTATCCGACCGACTCCACCATTTCCGGAACCTCAGCCGCCGCAGCCGGAACCCCCATTTCAGTCTATCAAAATGGCGTTTTACTCGGCACCACGACGGTGCAGGCGGGCGGGGTGTGGACGCTCAGCGGCGTCAGCGGACTCACCGGCGGCGCCAGCATCACAGCGACGGCGGGAACCGGGGCTGTGACCTCACTGAATTCCGGCGCGGTCATCGTGGCGCCCCTGCCGGGTCTGCTGCGCACACCGCAGGCCACGCTCAGCCCGACTTCGGGCAGCTTCCCGCGCGCGCCCGGCGATCCCTCGCTCGCCCGCGCCAATCTGGTGGTGACGCTCTACAATCCCGGCACGAGCTATCCCCAGGAAAGCACCGATTACAGCGATCAAACCACAGCGATAGTCTTTTTCCAGCTCGAAGCGAATAGCGGCAACACCCTGCGGGTAAACAAAGACACGATCAACGGCAAGCTGGTCATCAATTACTGATCGACGCGCAAAAACGGGGCGGAATATTTGACGGGCGGGGTGTATCCCCGCCCGTTTTCATGTCGCTACCGCCCTTCTTTCCTCGCCCCGCTCTTTTTGAATTTGAGGATGATCGGCACGCCGTCGCAGTGGATCATTTCACGCATGCGGTTGACGAGAAAGCGCTGGTAGTCGCCCGGCGGCGGGTAATCCCGGTTCGTGAAGACGACGAAGTAGGGCGGCGAGGATTGCGCCTGGGTGAGATATTTCAGCTTCATCTCCTTGCCGCCGACCAGCGGCGTCGAGCGAATGGCGAGGAGTTTGGGCAGAAGATCGTTCACTTCGCGCGTGGAGAGACGGGTGCGGAAGCGCTGGCCGAGCTGCGCGGCGATGGGCAGCAGCTTGTTGCAATTCTTTCCCGTCGTCGCGGAGATGCGAACCTGCGGCGCATGCGCCATGAAGGCGAAGCGGGCGCGGAGCTGCTCGTCCAGATGCGCGATTTTCTCCATGTCCTTTTCGATGCGGTCGAACTTGTTGATAACCACGCAGATGGCGCGGTGGGCGTTCTCGACGAGGCCGGCCACGGTCGCATCCTGATGGGTGACCCCCGCCTCGGCGTCGATCACCAGCAGGCAGATTTCCGCCGCCTCGATGGCCTTGCGCGCCAGCACCACCGAGAGCACTTCCTCGCCCCGTTCGGTCGAGGCGCGGCGGCGGATGCCCGCGGTGTCCACGAGGACGAAATTGCCGGCGGGATCGTCGAGCTTGGTGTCGATGCTGTCGCGGGTGGTGCCGGGCATATCGAGCACGATGGCCCGCTCCTTGCCGAGGAAGCGGTTGAGCAGCGAGGATTTGCCGACATTGGGACGGCCGACAATCGCGACCCGGTAGCGTTCGCCCTCTTCCGCGGGCGCCGGCGGCGGTTCGATGGGCAGGAACTTCGCCACCGCGAGATCAAGATCTTCCAGGCCGCGCGCATGCTCTGCGGAGATGGCGATCATCGCCTTGGCGCCCAGCCGGTGGAATTCTCCCGCCTCCATTTCACTGCGGTCGCCGTCCGCCTTGTTGGCGAGGACGATCCACGGGGTTTTTCGTTTCCGAAGCCGGGATGCGGTTTCCAGGTCCGAGCCGGTGATGCCGGCGCGCGCATCCACCACCATGAGGATCAGATCGGCCTCATCCATTGCGGCGGCAGCCTGCTTCTCAATTTCGTCGGGAACGATGCCGGTCTGTTCGGCGATGCCGCCGGTATCAATGAGCAGCACCTGCTGCCCGCCCATCTCCGCCTCGCCGTAAATGCGGTCGCGGGTGACGCCGGGGTTGTTGTGCACGAGCGCCCGACGCGACTTGGTCAGCCGGTTGAAGAGCGTGGATTTGCCGACATTCGGCCGGCCGACAATGGCGATGGTGTACATGGGGGATAGGGCTAATGGTCAAGATAAATTTGTGCGGTTTTATTGAAAAGCAAAAGTAAATAAATCGCGAGGCGAAAAGTGGAGTAATTATCTCACCTGATCGCCAACTCTTCCCTAAGCCCTTACCTCACGATTTCCGCATCAAGTCGCGCATCTTGTTCTTGAAGGCCGAAGGCGTCTTCGCGGCCTTGGCCATGCCGCCGCCTTTCATCATCTTCATCATGTTTCGCATCATCTGATGCTGTTTGACCAGCTGGTTGATATCGGAAACCTGCACGCCGGCGCCGCGGGCGATGCGCTTGCGCCGCGAGGCGTTGAGCAGGTCGGGCGTCTCGCGCTCGGCTGGGGTCATGGAATTGATGATGGCTTCTATGCGCGCCAGTTGTTTGGGATCGGCGTTCATCGCGTCCATCGCGCCGGGTGGTACGCCCGGCAGCATGCCCAGCAATTTGTCGAGCGGCCCCAGCCGTTTGATCTGCCGCAGCGCGTCACGGAATTCCACGAAGGTGAAGCGCCCCTGGCGCATGCTTTCGGCGGCTTTTTCCGCCTCGGCCACATCCATATTTTTTTCCACCTGCTCGACCAGTGACACCACATCGCCCATGCCGAGCAGGCGGCTGACCAGTCGTTCCGGATAAAAGGGTTCGAGCGCCTCGGGCTTCTCGCCCGTGCCGGTGAAATAGAGCGGCAGCTTGAGGACATGGCGGATGGAGAGCGCCGCGCCGCCGCGCGCATCGCCGTCCATTTTGGTGAGAATCAATCCGGAAAGCCCCAACCGCTCGTTGAAAACCCGCGCGGTCTCCAGCGCCGACTGGCCGGTCATGGCGTCGGCGACATAGATCAGCGCGTTCGGCTTCGCGATTTCTTTCAGCCGCGACGCTTCCGCCATCATCGCGTCGTCGATGGCGAGGCGGCCGGCGGTGTCGATGATGATGAGATCGCAGCCGGTGCGGCGGGCTTCCACAAGACCGCGCGTGACGATTTTTTCCGGGCTCTCGCCTTTCTCCGGGCGCAGCGCGGGAATTTGCAGACGGTCGGCAAGGGTCAGCAGCTGGTCAATGGCCGCCGGGCGATGGGTGTCGGCGGGGATCAGAAAGGGTTTGCGTTTGCGTTCCGCGCGATACCAGCGTGCGAGTTTTCCGGCGGTGGTGGTCTTGCCCGACCCTTGCAGACCGACCATCATCCACACCGCGGGCGGGGTGCCGGGTTCGGGAATCACCCCGGCCTCGCCCAGTACGGCGATGAGTTCGTCGTGCACGATCTTGACGAATTGCTGTTCGGGAGAAAGGGATTTGAGCACCGCCTCGCCGACCGCTTTTTCGCGGATGCGCGCGATCAATTCGCGTGCGACATCAAGATGGACATCGGCCGCGAGCAATGCCAAGCGGATCTCCCGCGTGACCTCGCTGATGTTGTCCTCGGAAATGGCGCCAGTGCCGCGCAGGCGGCGGATGGCGGTTCCGATTTGGTTTTGCAGGGATTCAAACATGAGGGGGTTTAATTATCGGGTCTGGTAATTATCGGGCCTCGCCGGGCGGGGAGGGGCTCGTGTGTTGGAAAATAATTCAGCCCCGCGTCCGGCGGTTGCCGTTCACGGGGCTGAGAGGGGGGTGAAAAAGCGAGGGCCTAGTAACGATCGCGTCCGCTTCCACCACCGCCACCGCCTCCACCACCGCCAAAGCCGCGGTCGCGACCCCCGCCGCCATAACCGCCGCCGCCACCGCCGCGGGGCGGGCGTTCTTCACGGGGCTGGGCGACATTGACGCGGACGGGACGGCCGTCCACATTCTTGCCGTCGAGCGCTTCGATCGCGCGCTGGGCGTCTTCATCGGTGGCCATGGTGACGAACGCGAAGCCGCGCGGGCGGCCGGTGACGCGATCCATCATCACATGGACATCTGAAACTTGGCGGCCATCAGCGCCGAACGCTTCGCCGAGCGTCTGCGCCGTGGTGCTGTAGCTGAGGTTGCCAACATAGAGTTTGTTGTTCATCTGAGAGGCCTTTCGTCATTGCACGGTCCATTCTGAATCCACAGCAGGCTGCAGCTCGAAAAGCCGTATTGCAAATCTGACGCGGAAAAGATACACGAATCTGACTTGAAAGGCAACCGGGAAACGGCTCTGGCCGGGAAGGGGATTCGCGACCGCGGCGTTGGAATTAAACTGCCGACCTGCCCGTTCAATCCGGTCAACCCCCGGATTCCGCGCCGTAATTAATTCACCCCCATCCATCAAGGAGCTCCAATGATCCACAAATTTTTGTTGCCGGCTGCGCTCGCCGCCGCCGCCTTCGTTTCCCTGCCGGCCCGCGCCCATATGGGCGTTTACACCATTGACCCGGACCATTCCGGCGTCAGCTTCAAAGTCCGCCACTTTTTCAGCAAAGTGCCGGGCAAATTTGACAAATTTTCCGGCACCATCAAGTTCGATCAACAGAACTGGGCCGCGTCTTCGGTGGATGTCTCGATCGAAACCGCCTCGGTCAACACCTCGAGTGAGGGGCGCGACAAGCATCTGCGGAGTCCGGATTTTTTAGATGCGGCGAAATATCCGGTCATCACCTTCCATTCAACCAAGGTTGAAGCGCTGGATGCCACGCATCTCCGCATCACCGGCGATTTCACCATGCACGGCGTCACCAAGCCGGTGGTTCTGAATGCGGAGTACACCGGGTCCGGCCCCGGCCCCCAGGGCGTCAAGCTGGCCGGCTTCACGGCGACGACAAAAATCGACCGGCAGGATTTCGGCGTTGCATGGAACCACGCGGTCGAGGGCACCAGTGTCCTGGGCGATGATATCGAGATTGAAATTTCCATCGAAGCCGACATGACGCCCCCGCCCGTCGTCTCGGCCCCCGCCAGCTCGCCCGCCTCACCCCCGGCGCCGGCGAAAATGAAGAAAAAGAAGAAGAAATAATCCGCGCGCTTTCAGCCGTTCACCGTTTGGAATAAAAAAAGCCCCGCCATAGGGCGGGGCTTTTTCCATGAGGGGATTGGCACTCCCTTGGGCGCTGAAAGCCGCTACCGCCTCAAAGAGGCATCGTTTTTCTCAATGGTGGTGAGGACATCCCGTAGGTGTTTGCGCACGAATTTTTTCAATTCCTTGACGCGTTGCAATTCTTCCCGATCCTGTTTGGCCAGCTCCTGCGGATTCCCCAGCGATTTGCGCGCGCCGGCGATGGTGAAGCCGTCGTCATAGAGCAGCTTCTTGATTTTGATGATGACTTTGAGATCTTCTTCGTAGTAAACGCGCTGCCCGGTGGTCTTTTTCGCGGGCTTTATCTGCGGAAACTCCGTCTCCCAATAACGCAGCACGAAAGGTTCGACACCCGCGAGCTTGGCGGCCTCACCGATCCGGTAAAAGAGCCGGCGGCCTTCTTTCGCAGGGGCATCGCCCGCTTCGCCAAAAGGCAGCGGTACGAGATTGTTTTTGTTTTCCATGCTGTCAGCCACTAATCGCTCCGATCGGAAGATAAACGAACGGAGGCCGCTGAGGGCGGCAACCTCAAGTAATATATTAGCTGTGGGTCAGGCTTTCAAGCATTACTTTTAAAATCTTTTGAAAAATACCCAAATATCCAGTAGGATTTAACTTACAGGGGCCAGCTGGAGGGGCCTACCGGTTGCCCGGCGTGCTTTTTGCGGGGGCGCTTCGCTGAGAATCATTGTGTGGCGGCGAAACCGGGGGCGGGGAATTGCGCGGTGCCGACTGAGACGCACTCGCGGGCACCGGCGGCAGCTCGATCAGCATTTTCAAATTTGCGGCGGTGAGCAGCGCGGAAACTTTTTCCTGTGCCGCACGCTCGCCCTTCTGCTGCTTGATCATATCAATAAGCCGCGGCTTCGCCTGTTCGAAATTTACGGTACGGGCCGCTTCTTGGTGGATGAATTTAATGATGTGAAATCCGGCCTCTTTGGTGCGAATCACAGGGGAAATTGCCCCCGGCGTTTTGAGCGCGAGCGCGGTGGCGCCGAACGGGGCCGGCAGCTTCATCAACTGTTCCCGGGCCAACGGCGGCAGCAGGCCGCCCTGGTCGCGCGAGGGCGCGTCGGATGAATATTGTTTCGCGAGCGCGCCGAAATCGGCGCCGGGCTTGAGCACTGCGGCGCGGACTTCATCGGCTTTTTTCCGGCGAGCTGCGAGGTCGGCGGCGCTCATCCCGGGCCGGGTGCCGAGTACGATGTGCGCGTATTGCCAGAGAACGGGGATCTTGAACATGGCCGGCCGGTTTTTGCGCAGCGTCTCGTAGGCCTGATGCACCTCGGCGTCTTCCACCTTCGGTTCGCCGATCAGCCCGGTCAGATATTTTTTGCCCCCGAGAAAAATCCGGCGCCCAGCCAACAATTCTTCCCGGGTGAGGCCCGCATCCGCGAGCCGCTTGGCGGCGTTGGCCTCCCCGCCGGAGATTTGCACGAATTCCTTCCAGTCCGCGTCCTGTTCCGCCGGGGTGATATTCACCCCCGCCTTTTGCGCGGCGGCATAGACAATGCGCGCCTCGGCGGCCGTGCGCACGATGAAATAACGGGCCGCCTGCTGCTGGTCGCCGGCCAGCTGATCCGGGGAGCGGCCGTTTTCAAGCTTGACCTGACCGGCCAATTTGCGGTAGTCCGCCTCGTTGATCTGCCCGCCATTCCAGGTGGCGAGCACCCCCGCATCGGCGCGGGCGGCAAGCGGAAGCAAGGCGATCAGGACGGACAGGGCGAAGCGGAACCGGGTGGACAAATTCATGAATAAATCCTGGGCGGGCCGGCTTCTTATCGTTTTGCCGCCGCAGGAAAAGGCGGGGAGCGATTCAGAGCATGCCGCGGAAAATTAAAACGGGGCCCGTCGGGGCCCCGTCGTGGGAACGAATTATGACAGCGGCGCAGTGCTTCTGCGCGGCCTGGAGAACCCGGGAATTACGCCCTCGCGTTGCGCTGTTTGTCGAAACAGGGTTTGCAGAACACCGGACGGCCTTGGGTCGGCTGAAAGGGAACCGTGGTCGGCGCATTGCACGAGGAGCAGGTGGTCTCAAATGATTCGCGGTTGGTGCGGGCGGCGCGGCGGTCGGTTTTCTTCTTGCCGCGGCAATCTTTGCAGCGCTTGGGGTCGTTGCCGAAACCCTTTTCCGCGAAAAAGGTCTGTTCGCCCGCGGTGTAGATGAATTCAGCGCCGCAATCGGAGCAGATAAGGTTGCGATCTTGGGACATGGGGAAATCCTTGGGGCGATCCGGTCTGTCGGCCGGGGAAACCTGGAAAAAATGGGGTGGGTGAAGCCTCGGGGTTGATTGCGAAGAATTAATTCGGGGAGCGGGCAGCAGTCTGCACGCCGGGTGATTTCCAGCCTTGCCGGTTGCAAGCAGTGGATTTCAGGTGAATTGTAGTTGCCATCTGAGAAGTGACCAGCTAGGGCGGGGGGCAGCGTGATGAAATGGGGCTCTCAGAGCAAGGATTACCCCGACGGGGTAAAAAATGATCTTCCTATTATGCCAGAAATCTCTCCCGAAAAGCAATACAGAAAACCCCGGATTTTCCGCCGCGCCGGCCGGGCTCTCCCGCACCGCGCAAAATTGTCCCTGATGCGCATCCTCCTCACCGGCGCGACCGGATTTTTCGGCGGCCTGCTGCTCCAGGAATTACTCGCCGGGCGCCACGAAGTCACCGCCCTAACCAGGGGGGGCAACCGTCTGCCCGCTGCCCCGGGCTTGACCGAGCTGGACCGCGATTTCAGCGCCCTGATAGGCGGCGATCCACTGTGGACGGGTCACGATGCGGTGATCCACGCCGCAGCCGTGGTGAAGATGTGGGCCCGGGATCCGCGTGAATTTGAACGCATCAATGTTGCTGGCGCGCAGCGGTTCCTGCGCGCCGCGAGTGACGCGAAAATCACG
>JAYVQF010000257.1:0-5328 GCA_043777195.1 Thermoanaerobaculia bacterium | reverse complement strand
GTGGAGATCAGCAACTGCGCGCCATCATAGCCCAGCTCGAAATCCCACTGGTGCCAGAAGCTGAGACGGGTGGTCGTGGCGCCCGCCGGGATGGCGATGCCCGCCGCGCCGCCAGGATTGGCGAAGCTCCATTTTTCGATGCCGTAAGTTCCCGCGCAGGTGAGGCCGCCGAAGCGGAAATCCTTGACGCCCCCCAAGGTGTGATTGGCGCAGCTCTCGATCCCGCGCCAGTCCACCGCATCGTTGCCCGTCCCGCCGGTGTTGAAAGTGCCGATGCCCCAGCCATTCAATCCGGCGCCGGTCTCGAAGGTGTCGCTGAACGCGGTAATCGTGCCGCTGCCGCCCGCCGTCGCGCTGCGCTGGGTGAGGTTGGTGTCCTCGGTGCCGCCGCAGGGGCCGCTGCCCGCCAGCGGGGTTTCGTAACGGACGGTGTAGGAGTAGGCGGTGCCCGAGAGCGCGGATTGATCCGAATAATTAGTGCCGGTCAGACAGGCCCCGATGCGCGAACCCAGCACTCCGGCCGTCGTCGAGCGATAGATATTGTATTTGAGCGGCGAACCGCAGGGTGCGGAAGCGGTGCTCCAGGCGAGATCCAGCTTGCAGGTCGCGGTGGAATTATTGGTGGCGCTGATCAATCCGCCGAAGGCGCAACTGCCGCCGGGCAGGGTGATGGTCCAGACGCTGCGTCCCCCGGTTGCGGCATAGAGCAGGCGGTTCTGATCCAGTTCGAGATCGGTGACCGCCATCGCCGGCAGGTTGCTGCCCACCACGCTCCAAGTGGCGCCCGCGTTGATCGTGGCATACACGCCGACATCGGTGCCGACATACCAGGTGTTGGCGGCGTCGAGCGGATCGAGCAGGATCGTATTGACGGGGACATTTTTCAGATTACCGCTCTTGTCAGTCCAAGTGGTGCCGCCGTCGGGCGAGTAGTAAACATGGCCGCTGGTGGTGCTGAATCCCTGGAAGGTCGCCCACACGCGCGCCGGTGTGGCCGGGTCGAAGACGATCCGGGAGATGTAACGGTTGGGCAGCGTCCCAGTGCGGTTGTTCCAGGTCGCGCCGGTGTCGCTCTCCAAGAAGGCGCGCGGATAGGCGTTGGCGACATAGAAAGGACCCAGAACGCCGCTGCTCGGATTGTTGATCGCCAGCTTCGAGACATAGCTGCTGGCAGTAATGCCGGCGAGATTGGAGGCGAACGAGGTCCAGGCCGGGCAGACGCAAGAGGTGGTGCAGATGCAGTTCGCGCACCCGCCGGAAAAATCGCAATAGTAGAGCCCCTGCGCGCCATGCCAGATCCGGTCGTTCCCGGTCGTGCCGATCCATGGGGCATAGAACTCCGCTGATTCGCTCGCGAAGGAGCCCGCGTTCGCGATCTGGTTCCAGATGGCGCCCGCGTCGGTGGATTTGTAGCCGGTGTTGGTGATATAGGTGGTGAAGCCGCCGTCGTAAACGGCGCTACCGGCGACCGTTGGCAACCATCCGCTGGCGCCGCCATCGCCGCCGATCTTGGCGACCCACTGCGGCGCGCCGCTGTAGAGGATCGTGCCATTATCCTGCAACCCGCCGATCGCCTGGTTCGGCTGGTCGGGGCGCACCGCGAGATCCATGAATTCCGTGATGGCGAGGTTACCGACCTTGTTGGTGAAGGTGTTCGCCGCGACGCTGTAAGCCCACAGCCCGCCATCGCTGGCTTCGTAGATCGTGGCCGTGGCGCCGCTCCCGCTGATGGCGAGGGCGTGTTGATCCGAGTGCATGTTGCCGCCGTAGTAATTGTTCGAATCATCGAACGCGGCGCTACGGTTGGTCCAAGTGGCGCCGCTGTCGGCCGAGGTCCAGAAGTCACGCCCCAGCATGTAAACCCGCGTCGCGTCGGCCGGATCCACATACAATTCGTGGTCGTAGCCGCACTGGCCGAGGCAGCCGCCGGTGGGGCCGGGCGTGGCGCCAGGCAGGACGAAGGTCGCGCCGCCATCGGTGGAGACATAGACGCCCGGATAATTGAGACTGCCCGCAAGGCCGTCACCCGATTGCACGGAAATATAGATCCGCCCGCTGCCGGCGCAACTGGAATGCTGAACCGTGATCTTGCTGTTGCCGGTGAAGGCCGGCAGGCCGCCCGCAGCGGCAGCGCTCCAGGTGGCGCCGCCATCTGTGGAGCGGTTGATCGAGTGGTCGCGATAATTGACCGTCCAAAGATTCGCGGGGCATCCGCTCTCGATAGCCAGGCTGCGGAACTCTGCCTGGTTGCCGCCGCTGGGGATTGCCGCCTTGCCCCAGGTCGTGCCGCCGTCGGTAGTGCGATAGATGTAGTCGTAGTAACCCGGCCCCGTGAGGTCAATCCGGTACCAGGTGGCGACGGTGACATTGAGGGGGTTGGCCGGATCCACGACGAGCTTGGACAGGATGGTGCCATTCTGGATGCCGTTGGCCGCGGTGCCATTGTCCACCCGCGCCCAGGTGAGACCGGCGTCGATGGATTTCATCACCCCCTGCCCCCAGAAGGAACTGTCATCGTCGCCGGTCGCGGCATAGACGATGTTGCCGTTGGAGGGGGCGAACTGGATGTCGCCGATGACCAGCGATGGGAGGAGATCGCCTACCGCCGTCCAAGTGGGCGGGTTGGCGGTGGCGTTGGCGGTGCGCCAGATGCCGCCGCGTGACGAGCCGATGAGCACGATGTCGGGATTGGTCGGATGCACCGCGACCGCGCTGATGCGGCCGGCGACATTGCCGAAGGTGAGGTACGAGATGGTGTTGTTGATCGGCGCCGGCCCGGCCTCCGCCCACGGCCCGCTGGGGATTGCATCCGGCAGTTGCGGCACACCGGCCGCGCTGAGCGCGGTGCGCGCGGCGTGACGGGCGCGAGCCGCTTCGCGTCCCTGCATGTAAACCGCCGCCGCCGCCCCGTAGGCGCCGGGCGGAATGGTGCGGTTCGGGTAGGTGCGCTGGCGGAGAAACCATTCCTGCCGCGCTTCCGGGTCATCCTGCGCGGCGCTCTTGATGTCGCGCGGCACCGGTTTGCCGAAGCGTTCGCCGGGCGCGTGGCCCGGCGTCACCGCCGGGGCGGGCTTGACGGGATCGGCGGCGCTCGCAAGCAGGGAAACGAGCGCGAAAGCCAGACCGCCTGATAATTTCAGCATGCGCATGATGGCCCTCCTAAGGGGTGAGCTAAATATAGAGCAACGGCAAGCCCGGCGCAAGTGCGAAGCAAGCCCGTTAATCGAGGTAATGGGCTTTTGCGCAGCGGGTCTTGTCAATCCGTAGCACGATTGCGGCCACCTGAGTCGTGCGCGGCTGGGCTCACTTCTTGCCCGGCGGATTCGCGCCCGGCTTGCTCACCGCCGGGTTTGATCCGGTTTTACGCACCGCTTCAACATTGGATTTTTTCGGGCTATCCGGCGGCGGCGCGGGGGCGGCTTTGAAGGCGATGATGCCTTTGTCTTTCATGTTCTTGAGCGCGCGGCGGGCGTCCAGTTCCGGGATCGGGGTGATCTTGAGAATCGAGCGGACGCTGTAGTTGCCGTCCAGGCGCGAGACCAGAAATCCCTCTTGCGGCGACAGCGCCTGATTGGACAGGTGGGCCAGCGACCCCACCAGCACCGGGATGCCGTCGAGCGGAATTTCCTTGTCCCAATCGACCTTGGTCTTTTCGTCGCAGGCGGCGAGCATGTTGCGCGCCTCTTCCACGAACAAGCCTTTCTGGATCAGGAAATGGCACAAATTCCCGGCCTGCGCATATTGTCCAGCGGCAAAGGCCTGCACGGTCTTGCTGAAGATTTGCTGATGCACCGACTTTTGCCATTCCTGCTCGGCGTCAGGCCGGGCGGCGACGACTTTCGCCGAGCCGGCTTCAATCAGCGCCATGGCGGCGGCCAGCAGGTCATATTCCAGCGCGTGCAAATCCAGGCCGATCGAGGCGAGATTGCGCGCGCCGTCCATCCGTTCGAAAATCGACAGCGCGAGCGGGTACTCCTCGGCGAGTTCCGCGCCGGGATAGACGCCGGTCATTTCCATCACGGCCTCCGTGCCGGGCAGGGCGGCCTTGATGCGCACGAATTCATCCTGTCGCCGGGTGCCTTCCATGATCAGGAAAGTGGCGTCAATGCTGGCTTCGCTCAGATCGCCGCCGAGGGTGTCGCCCTCGTAAAATTCAAATTCCGCAACTGGCCACAAAAACAGGCTGAAGACGGTCTCCTGAATTTTCGTCTGCAAGACTTCGTCGAGCTGTTCCTGCGTCACCGCGGCGATGGTGACCAGGATTTTGCCCAGCTTGATGCCGGTCTGTTCCTGAGTGGTCAGCGCCATCTCCAGCTGTTTTTCATTGACCAACGCGCGTGCGACCAAAAAGTGGCCGAGGTATTCGCGCGGGTCGCTCGAGGCCGCGGCGCTTACGCGTCCGTCGCGGAACCAGACTTTTTTGCTGACGCCGATGGGGCTGCGCACCTGCAGCATGCCGGTCTTGCGTCCCATGGCGAGCCACTGGAGCAGATCCGGCAAGGGCATGCCTGAAAAGGTGCCATTGAAGGCCATGCCGCCATTTTCGCCGAAACGGACGGGCCCCGGCGTGAAACCCGTCAGCGGCCGGGAACCTCCGAACGGCCGGGGTGTTTAAAATGCCATGATGCTTCGTAAATATTCGTCTCGTCGCTCTGTACTGCCCTCAACGCCAGCGTTACTGCTGCTTTCATTTCTCGCGCTGCTGGCCGGCTGTAATCGCGCCAATTCGCGCGGCGCGTTTGAGGACAAGATGAATGTCATTGTCGGCGCGGTCAGCCGGGATGATCACGGCAATGGCCCTCTGTGCGATCAGTTGCTGCTGGCCCCCGCGGGCGGCTCCGGCGGGCAGGCGGCGATGCATGTGATGGCAGACTATGTGCGCGTACGCGACGAATTGAAACGCGCCGCCCTCGCCGCCCAAGCGCCGGCCGACGCGGCGACCCCGCAGATTCTGCAAACTGCAATGGTTCCCCAGGATGAGATGGGTTTGTGGCTCATCCCCTATCTCGCGCTGGGCAAGGGCAACCCGCCCCGTTCCGGTGAACTGCGCCGCCTGAGCGACACCCATGTCGAACTCGACAGCCAGGTTTTTTTCCATTTTGACGCCATCGAATACCGCCGCTATCCCGATCACACCGCGGTGCCGCTGCCCGTCGCCCCCTTCGGCACGCTGGCCGCCTTTCAAACCGGCCTCGCCATTGTTCCCCCGCGCACCGTGCCGGGCAAACTGGGCCTGCGTTGGAGTTTCCTCCGCCTGAACAACAAATGGTGGCTGGAAAAAATCACCGTGATTGACGGCAGCATCGTCTGGGTGAAAGACACGCGGCC
>JAYVQF010000256.1:0-5329 GCA_043777195.1 Thermoanaerobaculia bacterium | reverse complement strand
ATCAATGTCACCCCGCTGGAGCCGGAGTGGGAGGGGCACATCACCATCGAGATCTCCAACACCACCCCGCTGCCGGCGAAAATTTACGGCAACGAGGGCATCGCGCAGATTCTTTTTTTCCAATCCGACGAGCCCTGCGAAACCAGCTACAAATCCCGCGCCGGCAAATACCAAGGCCAAACCGGCATCACCTTGCCCAGAATGAAGAGTTGAAAAAGAATTCACCGCTAAACACGCCAAAAACGCGAAAAAATCCAAAGTAAATTTCGCAGCGGATTGGTTCGCTCGCAATCTCCTTTCGCGTGTTTCGCGTATTTAGCGGTTTTCTTCCTCTGTGGTTAAATCCCGATCTGCATGAACGAACTGATCCGGCTGTTTACGGGGGCGCTGGAGGACGCCGGGCTGTCGTGGTGGCGCGGCGGCTGGCGCACCGTGTTCGGCACGGCCGTGGTGGCGCTGGCGCTTTTGCCGCTGGGCGCGCTGGTGGTGGTGGACGCCAACCTGCGCGCGGAATTGCGGCGGGTGGAGGCGGAAGTCAATCTCACCGTCTTCGGAAAAAATGGCCTGGATGCCGCAGCCGCTTCAGCGCTGCGGGAACGGCTGCGCGCGCAACCCGGCGTTGCGGCGGTGACGGCGGTGACCCCGGAAGCCGCGCTCGATCGGCTGAAAGCCGTGGCGCCGGAGCTCTACGATTCAGCGCGCGAATTGCGGCAGAATCCGCTGCCGTGGTCGTTTGAAATCTCCCTGACCCCGGAAACCCGCGCCCCTGAACGATTGCAGGGATTCATGGCCGCGCTGGGGAAAGTGGAGGGCGTGGACGCGGTGGACGCCGATATCGAATGGGCGAAGGGGATCGCCTCGCTGCGCGGCGGCATGGCGGCGGTCGGCTATGCCTACGCGTTATTGCTCGCGCTGAGCGCCATTTTCACCGTCGGCGCGGTGCTCAAGATGACTTATCTCCTGAAGCGCGATCAGGTGGAAATCATGCGCCTGGTCGGGGCGACCCGGGTGGCGGTGGCGCTGCCCTTTTTCTTTGAGGGCAGTTTGATCGGCGCGGGCGGCGCGGCGCTGGCGCTGGCCGCACTCAAATTGGGCCACCTCGGCCTGGCCCGCAGCACCAACCCGCTATTGCTTTCTGCGCACGGCTATCTCCCCCGCTTTTTGCCGCCCGGCGGCAATCTCTCGCTGCTCGCCGCGGGCGTCGCGCTCGGGGCGCTGGGCGGTTTGATGACGCTGGGCCGGTCGGTGCAGAAGTAAGGGTCGTAAAGAAATTAAATGAACAGTCTGACCGCCGATTCATCCCGACTCGCTTCGTTGCTCGTCGCTTACATGCCTTCGGGCATGCGCGCTTCTCGCGCCTCGCCATTCGGGCGACTCGGCAGTCATCTTTGTTCACTTAATTTCTTTACGACCCCTAGCCGCCCGCAGCCGGCCCAACATTTTCCCTAAATTCAGGGTAAAATGGGACGCTATGAAAATTCGTTATCTCCCTTCGTTCCTCATACTCGCCGCCCTGCCGCTCTTCGCCTATACGCCCGAGACCAGTCAGTTGATCGCCCGCGACACGGTGAAACAACTGCCGCCCGCGCTGGTGGGCATGGTGGGACATTACCCTGAACCCTTTAACGCGGGTTTCATCGAAGTCAAACCTGCGGCGGAACGCGCGGCGCTGGAAGCGCAGTTGGTGGCCGCCGGTGAACAGCTTGAGTTGCGCATGCAAAAAACCGGTGATCTGGCCGGCTTCGCGAAAGCCTGGGGCGCCTATCTGCGCCTGGCCATTGAAGCCACCGACCCGCTGCTGGATGCAAATCTGGGCGCCGCCGCCCGGCACGATTATCAGGATTATTTTTACCGCGCCTGCGGCAAGGTCAAAAAGGCGCTCTACCTCGATGCCTTCCCGGACAGCAGCGATGAACGCACCCTGCTCAGCCGCATGCGCACCCGCGCCCACCGCTGCCAGCGGGAATTGGCCGTGGTTTATCTGCCCAATGGCAGCCGGCGCAGCGCCCTTGATTTTGATGACCGCTCCAATGTCTTCGGCCTCACCGCGATTGCCTACAATCACGCGGTTTCCGAGGCGGCCGCCCTACTCAGCCGGCGCTGGCAGCGGGGCGGCGGCGATATGACGGGATCACCCTTCCTCTCCAAACCCGCAGCACGCACCCCTGCGCCCAACCGCGGCGCCTTTCAGAATCGGGATTAGCGGAAGAAAACAGAGGGAATTAACCGCCAAGGCGCCAAGGAAAAGACGCGTACGGTCGTTCAGTCGCTCAGCCTTTTCTCCCTGTAAAAACCTTTCTTCAAGACTCTTCTTGGCGTCTTGGCGACTTGGCGGTAAATATCCAATGGATTTTTCTGACTATATCCGCGATGTGCCGGATTTTCCCAAGCCGGGCATCGTTTTCAAGGATATTGCGCCGCTGTTGGGAAATCCCGCAGCCTTCGCGGCGGCCATCGCGAAAATGGCGCAGAGCGCACCCGCTTGCGACGCGGTGGCGGGGCTCGAGAGCCGGGGTTTTTTGTTTGCCGCGCCGGCGGCGCTCCAGCTCGGCAAGCCCTGCATCCCCCTGCGCAAGGCGGGCAAATTGCCCGGCCCGCTGCATGCGGTGAGCTATGCCCTTGAGTATGGCGACGCCACGCTGGAAATCCAGCTCGACGCATTCGCCCCGGGGGCGCGAGTGCTGATCGTGGATGATGTGCTGGCCACCGGCGGCACCGCCGCCGCCGCGGGCCGGCTGGTCGAACGGGCGGGCGGGATCGTCGCCGGTTACGCCTTCCTCATTGAATTGCAATTCCTGCACGGCCGCGAAAAACTCGGCGCCACACCGGCTTTCGCATTGATCCAATATTGAGGCAGCGGAAGAAGATAAACCGCTAAAAACGCGAACCACGCCAAAGCAGAGGAAGAATTAAACTCTCTGCTGCGGCGCTTTCTTGATCTTATTTCGCGTAGTTGGCGTTTTTCGCGGTTTGCATTTTTCTTTCTTCCATGAAATCCATTCTCGTCGCGGATGATTCGCCCACCTTTCTCACGCTGGAAAAAACCTTCCTGCGTGATTTCGGCATGCAAATTCACAGCGCCCAGGACGGGATCACGGCCCTGCGCATCGCGCGGGAGCAGCGGCCCGATCTGATCCTGCTCGACTGCGAAATGCCGGGTCTTGGCGGCCTCGAATGTCTGCGCCTGCTACGCGCCGACCCGCTGTTCGCTAAAACCCCCATCATCCTGATCTCCACCCTCACCGACCCGGAAACCATCGCCCAGGCCAAAGCGCTGGGCGCCAGCGATTACTTGGGGAAGCCCATCAACCGCCAGCTGCTGCAAGCCCGCATCGGACGGTTTCTGGTCTGATGTCTCTGTCGTGCGCCGCGCTGCGCAAATTTCTCGCCGCGGGCGAGGCGCTGGAATTCACCGTCTCGGGCGGCTCCATGGGAACCCCGCTGCCCGCCGGCGCGATGGTGCGGGTGAACGGCCGCCTGCCCCGCCTGGGCGAACTGGCCCTGTATGATTGCGGCGAAGGCCCCGCGGTGCACCGCATCGTCTGGCGGCGCGGCGCACTGCGTTATCAAATCGGCGACGCCGAGCGCGGTGGCACCTGGCTCAGCCCGGAAAAAATCCTGGGCACCGTGGAGGCGCGAAGGTTGCCCGGGGAAGCGGACTGGAGAAATGAATCCGCTCCGCTGCGGCTTTTTCGCCTGCTCCGCGCACTGGGAAAGTTGTTCATGAGAAAAATGCTCAGCGGCCGACGCTGAACGAATTCAGAATGAGTTGGCGGAGGCGAATGGGAATCGAACCCACCCTGCAGCGTGGCGCCGCAACAACGGTTTTGAAGACCGCGGGGCACACCAGAACCCTGGCGCCTCCGTTAGAAAGTTTAATGGAAGCGCAAATTGCAGAATCGCACAGCGAAGCAGTCTTGCGCCGTCCCCCAGGCAAGATTCCGCACGCTCTCGCGTACGGCATGTGCCTCCGCCAAAAAATTACAGCTCGGCGAACAGTTCATCGATTGCGCGGTTCAGCTTCGCCGAATCTGCCGCACTGAAAGCGAGTTCGATATTGAGAATGAATACCGGCAGCGGCCAGATCGCGAAGTCCCGGGCGCGCAGCTTGACCGCGTCTTTGGCGGTGGTGACAACGGCGCGCGCGCCGGCGGCTTGGGCGCGCGTGAGCAGCGAAGAAAATTCTTCCGCTTCGGGGTGATGATGATCACGGCGGGATTCGTGCAGCGCCAGCCGCACCCCCTGCGTTTCCAGCAAAGAAAAAAATTGCGCCGGCTGAGCGATAGCGCAGTAGGCCAAAACCGGGCCGGGAATTTCCGCGGGCGAAACCGCGACGCCGTCCGCGAGCCGCGTGAATCCTGAACATTCGCGCCGGGGAAAAAGTTGCAAATCGGCGCGATCGAGCGCCTTGAGCGGCTCGCGCAGGGCGCCCCAGGGCAGGGGCAAGCCGGTGGAAAGCGGCGCGCCTGCATCCATCAGGCAGATATTCAAATCGCGCACGATGCGGGTGTGTTGAAAACCGTCATCCAGGAGCAGGACATCGGGCGAGAGCGATGCGACGCGGGCCGCCGCTTCGCGTCGGTCGGCGGCCACGGCGATGGCGACGCCGGGCAGCGCCGCGGCGAGCAGTGCCGGTTCGTCGCCGCACTGCGCCGGGTCGGGCGCCGGCCCCGCGCCATTGGTGATGAGCAGCGGCCCGGAGGAGTTCCGTCCGTAACCGCGCGACAAAATCGCCACCTGTTTGCCGCGCCGCTGCAATTCGCGGGCCAGATAAACCACCGCCGGGGTTTTGCCGGTGCCGCCCAGGGTGAGGTTGCCCACCGAAATCACCGGCGCGAATAATTTTTCGCCGCGCCGCGGCCAGTCGCCGCGCAGCGCCAGCAGGAATTTCCACAGCAAACCCGGCGGGGTGAGAATGATTTGCGCCCAGCCGGGCAGCGGCCCGCGCGGAGGCGGCGGGGTCAGCGGCCCGTGCAGCCGCGCCGCGTTCCAGTAGGCGCGCAGCCGGTCGGTGGCCCGGCCGAGGGTGCCGCGATTGGCGCGCACCAGCGCCGCGGCGCGCTCTCCGGCGAGCACGAGGGCTTCGGGGGAATCCAGCAAACCGCATAGGGTGGCGGTGAGGGTATGTCGCTCCACCGCGATGGCCGCGCCCGCGGCCTTGAGCTGCTCGATCGCGCGGGCGAAATTTTCCATCGAGGGGCCGTAGAGCACCGGCACCCCCGCGGCCGCCGCCTCCAGCGGATTCTGGCCGCCGCGGGGAAAGAGCGAGCCGCCGATGAAGGCGAGCTGCGCGCCTGCAAAGCAGCCGGAAAGTTCGCCGAAACTGTCA
>JAYVQF010000255.1:0-20880 GCA_043777195.1 Thermoanaerobaculia bacterium | reverse complement strand
TGGGCGCACGACGCGCGCCATCGCGGCGAGGCGGTGGATCTCCTCGGCCGCCGCCTGCTCGCGGAATTCGCGGCGGCGGGGCTGATGATCGTGCCGGCAACCCGGGAAATCTGGCGGGAAATTCAGGATGCGGCGCCTCGTGATGTCCCGGGTCAGCGATGAGTCGCCTTTCGATTCAGGTCGGGCCGGTCGTTTTTGATTTGCACGGCGACTTGCCGGAGACCGCGCCGGAACTTGGCCCCGTCTATCCGGTCGGGGGGGAAATCGTGGAACGGCTGGCCGTGCGACTTCGCAAAGAAGACGGACCGCCATACATTCCCTTGCCGCCGCCCTACAGCGGTGCCCGGCACGAATTCAATCTGGCGCCGGATGCCGACGCGCCCGAGACGGCGGTGGTGTTTGAATCCTACTTCTCGCGCGGACGGATGCCGCTGGGAATGGGGGAAGTGGAGGTCGTTTGGCGGCAGGGGCCGGAAGATCAGATGCGGTTGATCCTGCACAATATCGTCCGCCACTGCGCCGCGCTGCGCCTGCCGCGGCTGCGGCTGCTGATGCTGCATGCCGGCGGATTTCTCGTGGAGGGGCGCGCCGTACTCTTCACCGGGGTTTCGGGCGCGGGCAAATCCACCGCCACCGGATTCGCGGCCGCGCAGTATCCCGTGCTCGGCGATGACATCGTCGCTTTGGATTTCCGCGATCGTGCGCCGCGGGTGCTGACCTTGCCGGCGCTTAATCCCAAAAAGCCCCCGACCGCAGGACCCGGATCCCATCCGCTGGCGCTCATCTGCACCTTGAAAAAATCGCAGCAGGTAACTCTCCATCCGCTCACCGACCCCGCCGTCCGCCTGTCCCGCCTGATCAGCCAGTCGCCGTTCGTCAATGTCGTTCCCGGTTTGGCCGAAACCGCCATGGATCTGCTTGCCCCGGAAATCGACCGGCTACCCGTGGCAGAACTGAGCCTGCGCAAGGATGCGGATTTTCTGCCGGTGCTGGTCGCTGCGGTCCCGCAAAGCTGCCTATAATGATCAGGACAGTCGGCAACCCAAAGCTTCAATTGGAGAACGCCATGAAAAAGAAACCCTACGAAAAACCGGTTATCGTCGCAAGTGAATCGATGGAGACGCGGGCCGTCATATGCTCCAAGAGCGACCCCGTGGTCTGTGGCGCGGGCACTATTTCGAATTGATGAAGAACCAGACCGCGTTCGAACGGCTACAAGGGGAGATTGAAATGAAAAAGAAACCCTACGAAAAACCGATCATCGTCGCAAGTGAATCGTTGGAGACGCGGGCCGTCATATGCACCAAGACCGACACCGCGGCCTGTGGCGGCACTATTTCGAGTGGATGAAGAACCAGACCGCGTTCGAACTGCTGAAGTCGCTGCGCACGCGATGACGCCATCCGGCTGGCGTTGGCGTGTAGGGGGAATGGCGGTCATCACCGCTGCCGTGCTGGCCGCGCTTTATTCCCTGGAACCGCCCATCGCGCAGGATCCCGGCTATTTTCAATTTGCGGATCAACGGGAATTCTTCGCGGTCGCCAACGCCCTGAATGTCCTGTCCAATTTCGGCTTTCTCCTCGTCGGAATGATGGGGTTGGCTTGGATCGTTCGCCGCGCACCGGGGGTTGACAGCAGCTACTTGTCAGGATGGGAACGACGCGTGTATGGGCTTTTCTTCACCGCGGTGCTGGCCACCGGTTTGGGCTCAGCCTGGTTTCATCATCACCCTGACATCGATTCCCTCTTCTGGGATCGTCTGCCGATGACCGTCGCCTTCATGGCGCTGCTGGCGCTGATCGTCGCCGAGCGGGTGGGGTTGAAAACCGGCCGCATTCTGCTGCCGCCGCTTCTCGTGCTCGGGCCCGGCAGCGTCTGCTGGTGGGCGTGGGGCGAAGCCCATGGCGCCGGCGATTTGCGGCCTTATGTATTCGTCCAGTTTTTCCCCCTGCTGGCGATCCTGCTGCTCCTCGCGCTCTTCCCGCCCCGCTACACCCGGACCGCCGATCTCTTCGGAATGATCGGCTGGTATACACTGGCGAAATTGTTTGAATTCTATGACACACAGATCTTCGCGCTCGGCCATGGGCTCAGCGGTCACACCCTCAAACATCTCGCGGCGGCGGCGGCAACTTACTGGATTTACCGGCAACTGAAATTGCGTAAGCCATTGCAGGCGATCAGCCCGCAATAAATGGGGCTATGTCCTTTGCGCGTTAGGGGTCGTAAAGAAATTAAATGAACAAAGATGACTGCCGAGTCGCCCGAATGGCGAGGCACGAGGAACGCGCATGCCCGAAGGCATGTAAGCGACGAGCAACGAAGCCAGTCGGGATGAATCGGCGGTCAGACTGTTCATTTAATTTCTTTACGACCCCTTAATTCGCCGTTGTCGTAGGGGCGGGTCTAAGACCCGCCCATCTCCGCCACGCAAGGGATATGGGACAAATTACGACAACGGTCATTCACGCAGCCGCTACGGCCGGCTTGCAGCAGCACTCGCGGCAGAGCATGACCGACATCGCGCCGGTAATCACTGCGGCGACGATGCTGGCCCACATCGGCACGGGGGCACCGTTGATGGTCACTGCCCAGCCGAAAATCAGGCGCGCCACATGGGCGGCGGCAATCAGACCGAAGAGAATGGAAGCGATTTTTGTGCAGGGTTTCATGGGGGAGACTCCTGATGAGAATTGTAGCGCAGAATTGAATAAAGTGGGGAGGGGGACCAACGGCAAAGCGAACGGGAAGATCGGTTCACGGCCTACGCCGTGCCGAAGGCGGGGTTGAAGGCAGCCGGGGTATGATTACGCTGCATGGGTGAATCTCCTGTTCTCCGCATCACCGGCCTGAGCAAGGCGTTCGACCGCAAGCCGGTGCTGGTGAATCTGACGCTCCAGGGCGCGCCCGGAAAAACCATCGGTCTGCTTGGCCGCAACGGTTCTGGAAAAACCACGCTGCTGCGCATCATTCACGATTTGATTGAACCGGATGCAGGCACCGTTGAGGCGCTCGGCGAAAAAGTGGATGGCAGCGGGAAAATCCGAAAACGGGTGGGCCATTTGCCCGACCGGCCGCAATTTCCCCGCTGGAAAGCGCGCGAAGTGCTGCAATGGCGGGCGCGGCTGTTGCCGGGTTTTTCATTGACTCGTGCAGAGGCGTGGGCGAAAGGACTGGCGCTCGATCTTGACGCCAAACTGAAACGGCCCAGCACCGGCACCGCGGGAAAGCTGGGCTGGCTCTGCGCCTGCGCACATCTCCCGCGCTTGGTGCTGCTCGACGAACCCACCAACGGCCTCGACTTCGCCGCCCGTGATTTCGTGCTGACCCGCATCCTGCCGGAATTGCGTTCAGCCGGCTCGACGATCCTCATCGCCAATCATCACATGGAGGAAGTCGCGGAGCTGTTGGATGAGCTTTGGATGCTGAAAAATGGCGGTATTACGGTGCATGCGGTTAACGCGAAACTCGTTGATCGTTTCCGCGTCAGCGGCCTCATACAAAATGAATCCGCATTGCCCGCCGAATTACCCGTGGCGATCCGCCGCGACGGACGGTATGCGGTGTGGCTGCTGAATGAAGCAGAATTTGAGGTATTGCAATCCTCGGGGGCGGCGATAGGACTTGAACGGGAAGACCTCACCGCGGAAGACCATCTGGCGACACAACAAAAGCTGGCGGGGGTGGCTGATGCGTGATTTTATGATTGTGGTGTGGAAAATGCTAAGGATGAGCTGGTTGCCGGTAACGGTACTTCTGGGAACTTGGTGCGTATTATTAGTGTGCGCTGCGGTTGATTTGCATTTATTTTCTTCAGTTAGCCGACCACAGGAATCATTTGCCTGGTTCTACAGTGTCTCCTGTGAGTTGTTCGCCTGGCTCACCGCAGTTGTTGTCGCCATGGCCTTTTCCATCTGGCTCGGCTATTCACATGACAGGTCAAAAATTGACTGGTTGCCGCTTTCTCTCCAGCGGCAAGCCATTGCATCACTATTAGCGACTATAGTCGTCTATACAGTCTGCTCCAGTATCTTGCGTCTGCCCCACTGGCTTGGCTATTTCGGCCCGCGTGGCGAATTTGGCGAATACTTGACCTTACCCGATCTCAGCGCTGAATCAGCTGGCGTGAATTATTTCCTTGTACATGCATTGATCACGCTGGTTTCTGCCATAGTGATCATTTCAATATTTTCACTCTTATTCTTGAGATGGATTTATTCGTTGCTGAATTTCGTTTATTTTGTCACGACGAGTTATGTACTCTTCCAGTTTCAAGCCTTTCAATTTAATCGTGGATCCGATCAGGCTGAAATTGCTGTTATCCTGGTGACTCTGGCCCTTATTTCTGTGCCGCTGGCAACCAACTGGCTGCGTTGGTTCGGCGAAGCACCGCGCGAGCGGTATCGGCCGTCTTCCCTTGCGTATGGAACCATCGTTTTGCTGACGGGGTTTTCGTTGGTTTTTTTGTTTGTCCGCCATGGGTACGACCGCGGGTTTTCGTTATTGCGATACTTTGCATCCACACACACATCGCAGGAGTTGATGCAACTGGACCATGTAGATATTCCAGATGATTCGGCGATATTGGGAAACTTCCGCGGTGATTTATTTCAGCTCGACAGCCGGGGAACGCTGAGTCAGGTTTATTTGAATTCAGGCTGGGTAATTCCCGGAATATACGACGATGCAACGCGACTTGGATACGAAGATAAATTGTCTGCCGTTGTGCGAGACAAGCAGTTACGCTACTGGGCGATCGAGCAGACAAGTGAATATAATAAAGTGCGCCTTGTTTGCATCAAAAACGGAGTCATTATTCCGATACCCGGCGCATTATTTGGCGTCTACTCCTATCAAAATCTGCGTACACATGAGAACGGCGTGATACTTGATTATCAAAACCGGGAAGGCGCCACAATTTCAACCTACTATTCCGATCCTGACGCGCCCGGCATAGCCCTGGGTGCATTGGGTACTTTCGGCAATGATGAAATTGGGGTCTTGGAAGCGTTTGAAACGGGGAAAGAGGAAGACATGAAATGGCGCTGGACCGTGAACGGCAAAGAGATCGCTTGCCCCCGACTGGCAAACGATGTCGGTGCAAGAAGCGTCACTGGCTATCGTGTGGGCGGACAATGGGTTTTCGAGGTCGCGGCACATACGACGCCAGACAAGACTATTAAGTTGGAATATTGCACTGCCGAGAACCGTATCATTTTGAACATTCCCAGCCTGGAAGAACGGCATCAGATACTTGAGGGTCGTTTGTATGTCTTGAATGGCAATGCGATCAAGATCTACGAGCGGCTGAATCTGCCTCCTGTGTTGTTGTCTTTGAAATCTGATCCAAAATCAGATGAACCTGTTATTCGTCCATGGTTCATATATCGAATTCAAGGGGCACGCCTGTGGGCCGTAGCGCGGGAATGGAATAAATTCCTGACTATCGACATAAAGACGGGACAGGTCAATGTTTGGTTTACAATGAATTCGAAACACAAAAAGACACAGGCTATATCGGTCACGAACTCAGGTGTCTTCGTTGAAGAAAATCGTCAATGGAAATTCGTGGATTGGGAGGGGAATGTCAGTGAATTCGGCTATTTGTTTCCGACGGACAAGGCGCATTAATTGTTATCGCTGGTTTATCTTGTGATCGTGGCAGCGTGAAGTGACGGAGACGGGCGGGTCTTAGACCCGCCCCTACGACGGTCTTGTGATAGCTTGGTGATCACCCAACCTTCCGCTTCTCGACCGTTCGCAAATGTGATTTCCACCCTTTCGCACTGGCCTGCGTCTCAATCGCTTCCAGCACCTTGTCCGGCGTCATCGGCAATTTGTTCAGGCGAACTCCGACCGCATCAAAAATCGCATTTGCGACGGCGGGAATCACGGGAGCGAGAGCGCCTTCTCCGCATTCTTTCGCGCCGTAGGGGCCCTCGGGGTCGATGGTCTCGACGAGGATGCATTCGACTTCGGGCATTTCCATCGAGGAGGGAATGCGGTAGTCGAGGAGGTTGGGATTGAGGAGGCGGCCGTGGCGGAATTCCATCTGTTCCATGAGCGCCTGGCCAAGGCCCATGTGGATCGAGCCTTCGATTTGTCCTTCGACCGCGAGGGGATTGAGCGCCATGCCGACATCGTGCGCGGCCCAGACTTTTTCGACTTTGACAAAGCCGGTCTCGGCGTCCACATCCACCTGCGCGATGAACGCTTGGTAGGAATAAGTGGGAGATAAGCCGGCGCCCGCGCCTTTGTAGGTGCCGCCCATTGCAGAGGATTGGTAGTGGCCGCGGGACTGCAAGGCGCCATGATCGGCCATGGCTTCGTGCAGGGCATCGATGAAGGGAACACTCGTGGTCGGATTTTCTCGATCGGTGAGCAGCCCATCGCGGAATTTGAAGCGGGCGGCGTCGAGACCCGTGAGCTTTGCGGCACCCTCTGCAATCTGCTTGGCGAGATTTTCGGCCGCCATCTTCGCGGCGTTGCCGGCCATGAAGGTGACCCGCGAGGAATAAGAACCGAGATCCACCGGCGCGAGGTCGGTGTCGGCGGCGCGCACCCGCATCTGCGCCATGGGAAGCCCCAGCACCTCGGCCGCGACCTGTGCGAGCATGGTGTCGGAACCCTGGCCGATGTCGGCGGCTAATGAATGTATGGTGACACCGCCGTCGAAATCCACCTTCATGTGCACGGTGGATTGCGGCATGCGGGTTTTGTGGATGGGGAGGGCGGAGCCGGAAATGTAGAAGCCGCAACCGACGCCGATGCCTTTGCCATAGGGAAGCTGGCGGTGTTTGGTGAGCCAGCCGGAGCGTTCGCGCGCCCGTTCGAGACATTCCTTGATGCCGTTGGAGGTGATGCGGAAGTCATTGATGGTCGTGCAATTTTCCGGCAAGACATTGTTGAGGCGGAATTCAATGGGATCCCAGCCGGCTTCCTGGCAGATTTCGTCGATCAAGGATTCCATCACAAAGCGGGAATTGACCGAGCCGTGGCCGCGCATCGCGCCGGAAGGCGGTTTGTTGGTATACACCCGCCGGCCGGAATATTTGAAGGTGGGCAGGCGGTAGGGCCCGTGAGTGAGGACGCCGTTGTAATAAGTGGTGACCACGCCGAAGGAGCCATACGCGCCGCCGTCGATCAGCGCGCCCAAATCGAGCGCGGTGATTTTTCCCTCCGCATCCGCCGCCAGTTTCATGGTGATGGTGGAGGGATGGCGGCCGTGGTGGGAGATGAAACATTCCTCGCGATCGTAGATGATCTTGACCGGACGGCGGGTTTTCTTCGAGAGCAGCGCGGCGATCATCTCGTGGGGAAAGGGATCGGACTTGCCGCCGAAGCCGCCGCCCACGAGGGGTTTGATGACCTGGACTTTGTCGAGTTCCATCCCGAGAACTTCGGCCACGGCCTTGTGCAGGTAATGAGGAACCTGAGTGGCGCTGACCACCTTGAGGCGGCCGTCGAGATCGTAATGGGCGATGACCGCCATGGGCTCAGTGTAGCCGTGGGTGATGCCGGGGAATTCGCCGGTCATGCGCTTGACATATTTCGCGGTGGCGAAGGCGCCCTCGACATCGCCGAATTCCTGATCCACGCCCTTGTGCACATTGGTGCCGCCCTTGGAATGGGCATGAATCGGGAATTCGGCGATCTTGAGCGATTTTTCCTTGTCGAGATATTCCGGCAGCTTTTCGTATTCGACGACAATGAGCTCACAGGCCTGCGCCGCGAGTTCTTCTGACTCGGCCGCGACCCCGGCCACGCAATCGCCGATCAGCCGCGCTTTGTCCACCGCCATCGCGTTTTCATCCTTGGAGATCGGCAGCACCCCGAAAGCTTTCGGTAATTCGGAGCCGATGACGACCGCGCGCACGCCGGGGAGGGCGAGGGCTTTGCTCGCATCAATGGAAATAATCTTCGCGTGCGCATGGGGCGAACGCAGCACGCGGCCATACAAAAGGTTGGGGAAGGAAAAATCGTCGGCATACAGCCCTTCGCCGGTGGCTTTCTTGAGCCCATCTATGAGCGGACGGCGCTTGCCGATGTGCTGGGTGTCGGTCTGCTTGACGCGCACATTGTGCGAGACCGCCGCCTTCACCTGGCCGCGGGCGAGGATGTTGTATCCCTCCTGCGTCGTCGAGCGGTCGGCGCGGGTGGAGACATCGGGGGAAGAAGGTTTTTTGGGATCAGTCATGGGAGAGTTCCGGAAGGGAGCGGTGACAATTTTACCGCGGCGGAGTCAATGATTTTAGTCACAAAATCGGAGGGGGATCAGGTTCGGTTCCTCCGCCACCTCGCCCCCTTTAGGGGGAGAGGTCCGGGCGAAGCCCGGGGTGAGGGGGTCGCAGTTCTCTCACAATCATGGCATCCTGCATCATCCATCAGCCCCCTCACCCGCCCGCCTGCGGCGGGTCGGCCTCTCCCCCTGAAGGGGGCGAGGCGTCAAAAGCGCGTAGTGCATCAACGATAATGACCACCCATAATGACCTTACCGATTCGTTTTACAACTCAAGCGCGCGTACTGGCCGGCGCCTGGATCATGTTCCTGCTATGGATGAATCTGCATTATTTCAACGGCGGCTTTTCGGGATGGCGAGGCTTTCCATTTCCATACTTTACTAATGTTGATGCCGGGCCTGACTTCACGACAAAACACCCGTGGGCAATCGTCCTGGACATAGTGTTCGCGTTAATTTCAACAGGGGTGATCATTTTCCTCATGACGAGACGAACCACGCGCATGAATCGAACGATCTGGTTCCATGGCTAGCCCGGACAAGCGAACCTCGGATCTCAAGAAGCTGGTCAGTGCGGCCAGAGCTGTGGTTACTTATGAGGTCGGCATCCCTGTGGGTTGCATCCGCGTCAATCGGGTGCTCACTTGGTTACGCCCGGTTGATGCTCTCGATTACCCGATCTTCGCCAAGTATCTTCATGCCGCGCGCGAATTTCCAATTGCTTCGGATCGCTTGCAATGGGATCGGGCGGCCTTGGCCAAACTGGACAAGCAGCTTGAACGGATCAATCACAAATTTCGGGATCAGATCTTTGATGCCTGCTATGAAATCATTGATCGATTTGCAACAATCACGCAGCCGTCGGAAACTGAAACGCCATAATTCGCTGCTCGTCGATTGCGATGCGATTGGCGACTGCACGCTCCCGCTGCAGCCTCGCGCCTCATTTGGCGAAAAAATCCATCATTTTTTCTGAATGCTGATTTGTTTGATGCACAACACTCGGCATGAAGCTACTGATCTGTCCGCCTGATGATTTCATGCAAGGAGCCGATTGGAATGCCCAAAAATGTGATGCGGCCGGAATTTTGGATGGTCTTGCCGTCTGGACTAAGTTCCAAGGTCTGGTGCATCACCAGGAGTCCGCGGACGCGATAGCGTAAGGAAAGTTTCTTGCCGATCGTCTGTCCCTTTACAGGACCCCTCGCGTCGCTCAAGGTTCCCTGGTAGTGAAGGAGCGCTGTTTCGCGGATCAGCCAATACCGTTTCACTGAGGGTTTTGTCTCAAATGTTACAGTTTGGTCAAGGCGCATTGTTCCATCGTTTTGATTTTGACCGAAGCTGTCGACTTGAAACTTCCTTGGCTTTCCGAAAAGCATTTTGAGCGAACCCTCCCCGTGGCTCTGACCAGAAAAGCCTTGCGTGGGAGTAAATAGAACCTGCTGAGACTGCGCAGGCAAACTGCAAAGACCCATCAGAGCCAGCGCCATTGATAGCCAGAATATTTTCATGTCATGCCTAACTCGTGTTTATCCTGCGGTGTTTATCCTGCAGATTTGCGCGGCCATGATCCGCTATCGCTGCGCGGACGAATCGTCAGGTCGTTTCCGCCGGCGGCGCCTGTTTCACTGCCGCCAGCACCGCTTCGAAAATTTTGATATAGCCAGTGCAGCGGCAGAGGTTGCCGGACAGGGCGCATTTGATGTCGTCGAGGCTGGGGTCGGGGTTGTGGTTAAGCAGCGCGCGCGCGGTCATGACGAAGCCGGGAGTGCAGTAGCCGCACTGGCTGGCGCCCGATTCGGTCCAGGCGGTCTGGATGGCGTCGGGCTCCTTGAAGGAGAGCCCCTCAATGGTCGTGATTTTTTTGTTCTCCGCCTCGGCCGCGAGGGTGAGACAACTGAGGATCGGTTCGCCGTTCATCAGCACGGTGCAGCAGCCGCAGGTGCCCATGTCACAGCCGATCTTGGTGCCGGTCAGGTTGAGCCCGCGCCGCAGGGCGATGGCGAGGGTGGTGTTGTCAGGGCACGCCAGCTTGAGCGGCGCGCCGTTGACATCGAGGGTCAGGAGACGATCGGCCATATGGAAATTTTACCTTGCGCGAAACAAGAAGATTAACCGCCAAGGCCGCCAAGATCGCAAAGGTTAAGAAAGATTTTCGAATCAAAACTCTTGACTTGGCGAGCTTGGCGATCTTGGCGGTTAAAGTCTGTTCTGAAAGAGAATTGCTTCCCGTTCCGATCCCGCCGATAATTTCCGGCGCGACAATCCTTATGTTCAACCGCTGGTTTTCCACGCTCTGGGGTCAGACCAATGTCCTCTACCTGCCGGTCAAGCGGCGGTACTGGGTGGATTTGATCATTCTCCTGGCGGGCTGTGCGATCCTGTACAGCCTTGTGGCGGTCGGCGAATTGTGGACGGCGCCCAAGCGCGCGGCGATCATCATCGACCTATCACCGTCTGCCCTGCCGCGTTATACGCTGTATTCCACGATGCGGGCGCTGATCGCGTTTGCCGTGTCGCTCGGATTCACCCTGGTCGTTGCGCCGATCGCCGCGAAAAATGCGCGCGCCGAAAAGATCCTGATCCCGTTTCTGGACATGTGCCAGAGTGTGCCCGTGCTGGGGTTCATGCCCGGACTGGTGATCGCGCTGGCGGGGCTGTCCCGCGGTCACAACATCGGCCTGGAACTGGCCGCGATCCTGATGATCTTCACCTCGCAGGCGTGGAACATGGCTTTCAGCGTTTATTATTCGATCAAGTCGGTGCCCGCCGATCTGAGCGAAGCCGGCCGCCATTACGGCTTCAGCCGCTGGCAGCGCTTCAAATGGCTGGAACTGCCCGCGAGCATGAATGGCCTGGTCTGGAATTCCATGATGAGCATGGCGGGCGCCTGGTTTTTTCTGATGATCAATGAGGCATTCACCCTCGGCGGCCAGGATTACCGGCTGCCGGGCATCGGCGCCTATATGAGCGAGGCTGTCGTCCAGGGCAACCGGTCGGCGATCGCCTGGGCGCTCTTCGCGATGCTGATTTTGATCGTGCTCATGGATCAACTCATCTGGCGGCCGGTGCTGGTCTGGAGCCTGCGTTTCCGCATCGACGATGCGGTGCCCGGCGAAAATGAAACCACCTGGTTTCTAACGCTGCTCCGCCGTTCACGGCTGGTGCGCTGGCTGCGCCGGACTCTGTCGCGGCGCAAGCGCGAGGTCAAGCGGCAGATTGCGCAGTTGCCCTCCGCGGCGGTGCAATCGCGTTGGGTGACCTGGCTGGCCTGGGGGCTGCTGATCTGCGCGCTCGGTGTGATCGCCTCGATGGCGGCCGTGCGCTTGACGGGATTATTCATGCAGGTGCCGGTCGCAAGCTGGGGAAATCTTTTCTTGCGCGGCGGCGCGACTCTGGGACGGGTTCTATTGGCCACGACGCTGGCCACACTCTGGACTCTGCCGGCCGGTCTCGCCATCGGACTGTCCCCGCGCCTGTCAAAACTCCTGCAACCCGTGGTGCAGATCGTGGCGGCCTTTCCCGCGCCGATGCTCTTCACCGTCACCATCACGCTGTTCATCCGCTATGGGCTGGGCATCAATGCGGGCAGCGTTTTCCTGATGCTGCTCGGCGGCCAGTGGTATCTGCTGTTCAATGTCATCGCCGGCGCCAGCGCCATCCCCGGCGATTTGCGCGAGGCGTCCGCCGCCTATGGCCTCGCGCGCTGGCGGCGCTTCACACAGCTCTATCTGCCCTGTGTGTTTCCCTATCTTGTCACCGGCTGGGTCACCTGTGCGGGCGGCTCCTGGAATGCCAGCATCATCACTGAATATTTCGAGCAGCGGGGCGGCGGCGCAATCAGCACATTCGGTCTGGGCTCCGCCATCACGGAAGCGGCGGCCGCCGCAAATTTTCCAATGCTGGCGGCCAGCGTATTGTTGATGGTCATCATCGTCATAACTTTCAACCGGCTGGTCTGGCGTCCGCTCTACCAGCTGGCTGAAACAAAATACGCGCTTTCCAAGTGACCCGCTTTCCAAGTAATTTCGGGTTAAAATTCAGGTTAAAATTTCCCCCGATGAGCGACATCGCCGCTGCCCACGCAATCCCCGCAATTTCCCACGGTCCGGCTTCGGTTCCGTCGACGCTCATTTGCGAATTGCGCGATGTCTCCATCGGCTTCACCCGGCCGGATGGCACAAAGTCGGAAGTGCTGCAGGGCATCTCGCTGGATCTGCGCGCCAACGAAGTGGTCGGGATTCTCGGCCCGTCGGGCAGCGGAAAGTCCACTCTGCTGCGCATCATTGCGGGCCTGTTGCCGCCGGATCGCGGCGAGGTTCTTTATCATGGCAAACCGCTGACCGGCAACAACCCCGGCACGGCCATCGTTTTCCAGACCCCCGCACTTTATCCCTGGATGTCTGTGCGGCGCAACATCGAAATGGTGCTTGAGTCCCGCGGGCTCGATGAAACCCGGGTGCATACCCGGACCGAATTCGCGTTGAAAGTGGTGGGGCTGGAGGGATTCGAGGAAGCCTATCCGCGCGAACTGTCCGGCGGCATGAAACAGCGCGTCGGGGTGGCCCGGGCGCTGTCAGTGGATCCGGAAATTCTCATCCTGGATTCCCCCTTCTCGCAGCTGGACGCACTGACCGCGGAAAATCTTCGCCAGGAACTCTTGGACATCTGGTTCGACGCCGAGCGCAACCCGTCCTCGGTGCTGGTGGTCAGCCACGACATCCGCGAAGTGGTCGCCATGGCGGACCGGATCGTGATTCTTTCGGGAAACCCTTCCCGCATTCTCACGGTGCTCGACAACCCGCTGCCGCGTCCGCGCGATCCGCGCGCCAGCCCCTTCATGCGCAAGGTGGATCAGGTGCACGCGCTGATCACCCGCGGCGAATTGCCTGATTCGCCGGTCGCGCCCGTGCACACGGCGGGTCCACCGCCCATCGCCCCCATCCCGCGCGCGGCGATCACCAAAGTGCTGGGTTTGCTTGAGCTGCTCGAAACGCAGGGCGGGCGCCAGGATATCTACGAACTGTGCGCCGAGCTGCATTACGAATTCGGCGATTTCCTCGAAGTCGTCAAAGGGGCCGAACTGCTGGGCCTGGTTCTTACGCCCGGCGGCGATGTCGAGCATAC
Organism: Thermoanaerobaculia bacterium; assembly: GCA_043777195.1. Taxonomy (GTDB): domain Bacteria; phylum Acidobacteriota; class UBA4820; order JAYVQF01; family JAYVQF01; genus JAYVQF01. The sequence goes on along the minus strand of JAYVQF010000255.1, from coordinate 7,513 downwards.
GCCCCTGGGCGTCCGGCTGCTGGAAGGAAAAATCGGGGAACGCAAGCTGATCATTCGGGAACAACTGATGAAAATCGGCTTGTTCGTGCATATCGTCAGCCTGCTGGGCACTCAGGAAAATCACAGTGCCCCCAAAGATCTGCTCGTGGATGAAATCGTGCTGCGGCTGCCCAATCAGCGCCCGGCAGGCACCTTCGACACCCTCATCAACTGGGGGCGCTATGCCGAATTGCTGGGGTACAATCGCGACGAAGACCGGATTTATCTGGATCAAATTTAGACCGGTGAAACTTCTTACTGGTTCCTTTCGCGACGCCTCGGATAGAGGCACTTCGCACCGTGCGCAGACGCAAGTCGCTTCGTCCCGCCAGGGAGAAGCGGGCGGGACATGATACATATGTACCATATGAGAACTGACCCCCGAGATGCTCGAATACGGCGCGCTGCTAGAAGTTCTCCTCCGCCGCCGCAACGGCCGCCTCTACCTCATCCATCTCTCCCGGCTGGCGGGGCTACCCCGTTGAGGCGTTTAAGGAGCTCACAGATATGCATCTGTAGAGACACGACATGTCGCGTCTCACCTTACGCTCTATAACGTAGTTCGTTGTCACCGATCGGTGAAGATGCGAAATTATTCGATAGGTCCAGAAATTTGCAATGATTCCGCTCCGCCGTTTTCACGACGGGTTTCCCGGTTGAACCGTTTCCAGGCTTTGGATTTAAACTCCCATTTTCGCGTTCCTGTCTTCAAATCAGCCGCGATCATTCTTCCATCGCGTGTACAAAAGTAAATATTTCCGTTGTAGGTTGCAGGATTTTCTGACGCACTCATGCTTCCCGTTCGGTATTGCCAAATGAGTGTTCCGGTGTCTGCTTCGACGGCATAGAAAATCCCATCAAAACCCGCGAAATAAAGCACATTGCTCAGAAAATACATAGGCCAATTGTCACGCTTAATTTTGAACTGCCATAGTAGTTTCCCCGTTGCCACATCCAATGCACCCACAGCCTGCTGCTTGTCCCGGTCGAAAAACAACCGGTCACCTTCGAACTGAATATTCCCCAACCAGTTGGTTCCGGAAGCGACATATTGCCAGCGTTCCTCACCTGTGAGGATGGACATCGCACGAATCGTTGCGTCATATTTTAGATTCGCCTGCCCTGTGGTGTAATAGATCATATCACCATGAATTATCCATCTATCAAGAGCCAAGGCCGAATCCAGCGCGAATTTTCTCGCCAGTTTATGTTCTGCTAGATTAATCGCGCACAAGTAATGTCTTTCGCACAACAGGAACAGGTAATCTCCTGACCGAGTCGGCCGGCCATAGAAATTGCCTTGAATGTCCAAGTACCACAGTTCTATGCCATTATCGGCATCAAGGGCAACGAGACGCCCCTTCGTGTCAATCAAAAACAGTGATCCATCAAGAAATAAATGACCTTTCCACTCGGATGTTTTCAACTTGTTCTTGCTCACTGGCTTGCCCGTTGCGGCGTCCACAACGGATACAACACCGTCGTAATCGAGCGAATATACTTTTGTCCCCGAGATTTGCGGGCCGAATCTCAGTCCGGCAACCGTTTGTTGCCAGATGAGCCTCCCGCTTTTCTTTTCCAGCGCATAAAACTGCTGGTGTTCTTCGTCACCTTCTGCCCAGGTTTGAAAATAGACCATATCTTTCCCAGCCACCAGACTGTCGACTCTTGCCCCCATATTGACCCGCCATTGCTGTTTCCCTTTTGTGGTATCAAGGGCATAAACAAACCCCTGCCCATCGCCGATGTAAATCATGTTTTCGTCAATCACGGGACCGGCTGTGATCGAGTATATGCTCATGTAAGTGCTGGCATGATCAACATGAGCCATAAAAAAAAGCATGACGGGAACAAGTTTCGTCAATTGTTTTCGCATGGGCTAATTTAACTTCTTCTCAAAGACATTGAATGTTAAATTTATGTAAAAATATTCGTGTGCCGCCCCCGGTTTTCTGGACACGGGGTGTGATTATGCCGCGGGGTTGAGTTGATAAGCAAGACGTGCTTCAATGGGTTCCCGTTAAGCGTTCGTGTTCGCGTGTCCCCGTTTCCAAAAGAGTCAGAGTTTGCAAAGCGGCACAGTTCAACATTTGACCTAGATTCTGTTCACGGTCGCGTGCAGCCTGATAAAATTCGCCGCCTCATCCACCCCCTTCTGGAGCCTTCATGTCTGATAAACCCCTCGCCATCCCGGCCGGCTTGCGCTACACCGCGGAACATGAATGGATCAAATCCGACGGAACCATCGGCATCACTGACTTTGCGCAGCATGAGCTGGGCGATGTGGTCTTTGTCGATCTGCCCAAAGTCGGGGCGACCCTTACCGCTGGAAAACCGTTCGGCAGCGTTGAATCGGTGAAGGCGGTGTCTGATCTATTCTCCCCGGTGAACGGCACGGTCGCGGCGATCAACGAAGCGCTAAATACCGATCCGGCAGCGCTCAACAACGATCCCTATGGCGCCGGCTGGCTCATCCGCGTCACCCTATCAAGCCCGGCCGAAGTGGACGCCCTCCTGACCGACGAAGCCTACAAAGCCCACACCGGCGGCTGAAGGAGAAGATTTAACCGCCAAGAACGCCAAGTCCGCCAAGAAAAAAATACATCGGAATTGATTCAGAAAAACTTTCTTGGCGAGCTTGGCGCCCTTGGCGGTAAATATATCTGAATAAAAATCAGCGGCCGAGGCCGAATCCGATGAGGAGGAAGCCGCCCCGGGCGCGGTCGCTGTTGATCTGGTAGCCCAGGGTGATCGGTCCGATCCAGTCATTCAGCGCGATCAGGGAGACCCCCCCGCCGAGACGATTGCCGGCGCCGCGCAAGCCCGCGAGTCGGTCGGCGGTGCGAGCGGCGGTGAGGCCGGTTTCGCCGTAAATCCGGATGGGCCCCAGATCAAGCAGCGCCGTACGATAGCTGGCGGTCAACAGCGCATAGTCACTCGCGGCCAGCCCGTAACTGATGAATCCGTAGGCATCGCGCCAGCCGCCGGGATTGAAGCGGGCGTAAAACGGCGCGTCGCCGCCCGTCGCCCCCACCGCCAGGCGGGCGCTCATCGTGCCTTCCCGCTTCTTATGCAGCGGCCAGTTTTCTTCTATGGAAATTTGCGCCCGCCGGTAAGAGAGTCCGCCGATCGAATAATCGCCGTCGAAGCGCAGCAGCCGTCCGCGAGTGGCCACCACAACGCGGTCAGCCTGATCAAAATCATAATGCATCGCCACAAATTGCCGTGAATGAGCCGGCTCAAACGGCTCGCCATTCACCCGTTCGGCGCCCAATTCAAACGCCAGATGGCCATATTGGGAGGTACGCGTGAAGATGCCCCCGCGAGCTTGCCAGCCCTTCCAGGGCAACACCCCGGAATACTCCTGCTTTGCGTTGACGATCGGAAATTGATTGTGAAACAATTCGCCGTTCAGGGTGAAGCCGAGCGGGCGGGTGACGCCGAGGGCGTATTCCACCTGATATCCCGCTTCGATGCGGTCGCGATCCACTGATTTCACAACCGTGAATTCCGCCCGATCCCCTCGGGCGAGCGGCGCCGCCCAGACGGCGGAGGCGAAAGCCTCAGTCTTAAGCAGATCCCGGAAAGCGGCGCCCGCGCGCAGTTCAAGTCCGCCCGCCGCCACGCCGCTCACCGTCAGGCGCAGTGTCTGCGGCGATTTTTCCGGCAGCGGCGTTGGGGTGAGCGACCAGGACTCAAGCACCCCGCGGCTGCGCAATTCATTCAGCTGGTTGCCCATCGTGATGATGTTTGGAGCACTGTCTGGAACCAGAGCCAATCGCCGCTCCACGATGCGCTGCGCGGCCGGCCGGTCAACTTTGTAGACGGCCTGCGCCATTACGCCGCGCGATGCACGCAGGGTGAGGACTCCGGTCGCGTCATCCCATTGTGCTTTTTCAAAAAAAGTGAAGGCGGCGTAGCCTTCATCGGTGTACTTCGCGCGTACGGCGCCGACGATCGCCCGTGCGGTTTCCCAGGTGAATGCGCCCGCCGGCGCAGGCCATTCCACGGCCGCGCCGTCCACCATCAAATCCACGCGGCGAAATTCTCCGCTGCTGTGAAACCGGAGTTCCAGCTGCCGGCTGGCGGGCTGAAAATCCGCGGTGGCGCCGGAATAAGGACCGTGCGCCAGCGCGTGGGCGAGTTCCAGTCCGACGCGCAGCGGCGTGGGGCGGCGACCGAGCGCCTGCTGCCAGATCGCAGGGTCAGCAGGTGCGTCGTCAAGCGTGACCTGGATGCGGTCGATGGCCATGGGGGATTGACCGGCCACGCGATTGAGCCGTTCGAGCAGCACTTCCTGCTGCTCATCCACGGCGGCGCGTCCGTTTTCGACCGCGACGGGCAGCTGCGTGTACAGATCGCTTGAGGACAGCTGCGTGACATCCGGCGCGACGGTAAAATCAGCCAGTTCCAGCGCCCGGCGCTGCTGCTGGGCCAGCATCACATCCACCGCCTGGCCGATCACCCGCAGGCTGCCGTTCACTTGCAGCCAGGCGGAAAAGGGGAGGGTGACATCCGAGGCGATGATGAAATCGGGGTGCATGGCGGCGGCTTCGGGTACCGGAATGTTGCTGGCCACCATGCCGTCCACGAGGGTTCGACCTTCGTACTCCACGGGGGCATAGAGGCCGGGAACGGCCATGGAGGCGCGCACCAATTGCGTCAGATCGCCATGCGAGGGCGCATAGACCTCGCTCTTCCCCGCGTCGGCGGTCACCACCCGGAGGGGAACCCGCAGCTGGTTGAAATCACCGCCCGATGCCAGCTGCGCCGAAAACAACAGGCTGTTCAGTGCGGATTCCATTTCCGCGCCGGTAAACAGCGCACGCTTGCGCTGCCGCTTCCCCCCCTTGTAGCGCAGGACCAGCTGGGCGGCCCGGCGGCGGGTCTCTTCCGATTCGGAGAGCGAGCCGCGTCGGATGTCCAGTGCGCCGAACAAGGGGTTCCAGTCATGGCGGACGAAAATCTGCTCGATTTCCCCGGGCGAATATCCGGCGGCGTAAAGCGCGGCCATCACGGAGCCGGCGCTGGTTCCCGTCAGCGCATCAGGCTGGAGGCCCAAGCTGTCGAGACCCTGCAGCACGCCGATATGCGCCAAACCCTTGCCCCCGCCGCCGGAGAGTGCAAGCGCGAGTCTTGGCTGAGCGGCGGCGCGAAAGGTCGGGACCGGCGAATAACGCGGATCGGGCTGCAAGCGCTCCACTTCAATGCGGCAGGGTGCCGTGTTGTTTGCACCGGCGCAGGGGGGCGGATCGCCCGCGCGCGTCCAAGCCGGCCACCACCCGAGGGCTACTGCCAATGCGGGCGCCGCAAGCCCGGCCAGCCGCCGCCGCGAAGTGGTCTGGTTGGTCATGATCAGGCTGGGCATGACCCGCCTATTTTTCGCCTTTGCGGTTGCGATCCACGGATTCCGCCAGCCGCTCGACCCGCATTTTGAGCCCTTTGTTCTCGTCGGTCAGCGAATCAATGCGGGTCTCCAGCATGCGCAATTGTCCTTCGGCGGGTCCACTGGCGAGGCGCAACAAAGCGTCTTTCGCGCGCCGGCGCAGGCGGCCATCCCGCTCCCGGCGGGAAATGCGGTCGAGGTCGGCCGCCGCGGCTTTGTCCCCCAATTCGCCCAGCGCGTCAATGGCTGCGCCCCGCACATAGTAGGCAGCATCCTCGGTGAGATTGCCTAGCAATTCCCTGACGCCGCGGCCTTCAACGGCCTTGCCGCGCGCCAGGCGCGCCAGCGCGTTCACCGCCGCGATGCGGGCATAGAGCGGTTTGCCGTATTTGATCCATTCCTTGAGTACGGAAATTCCGCGCGGATCGTCGATATGCGCGAGCCCTTCAGCGGCGCGAGCGCGGACGATGTCACGGTGGGAATCCTGGCGCAAAGCCTTGGTGACCTGCGAGTAAGCTTCTTTGTGGCGCGATTTCGCGATGGCCGTGACCGCTTCAGCCCGCACGAAATAGGAGTCGTCGCTGCCGAGCTTTTTGACCGCCAGCCGGTGCACCGCGTCGTTTTCCTTGAATACGCCAAGCGCCGCCATGACCGCGCGGCGTACTTTGGAATTGCGCTCAAACAGCCCCTTTTGCAGGGCCGCTACGCATTCCGGCGCCTTGATTTCGCCCAGCGCTGTCGCCGCCGCCTGGCGAACGCCGTAGAAGGGATCGTGCAACAGCGAATGTTCGAGCGCGCGCACCACGGCCGGGCCGCTTTGGCTGCGCCCGAGTTCGCGCGCCGCCCAGATGCGATCCAGCACCCCGTCCGCACTTTGCAATTGGTACAGCAGTTCTTCCCGGGTTTTTCCATGCTCCAGGGTTTTGAGAATTTGGCCGCCCTTGTCAAACAGCACCATGATCGGACGGGCGTCCACCGGCACGAAGAAATCCTGTTCGGCCCGGTCGCAAGTGAGGTGAAATGATTTGGCGCCCTTGGCGGTGGTCACTTCCAGTTCGAAGGGAATCCTGAAAATGGAGGTCTTCGCCTCCAGCTTCTGCGTCTGTTTCACGCGCAGCCGCAGCAGCTTGGCGCCGTCGTCCCAGTCGTGACTCACGGTGAATTGCGGATAACCCGCGCCAAACACCCATTGGTCGAAGAACCAGTCCAGATTCTGTCCGCTGGTTTCCTCGATGGCGCCGATGAGGTCCTGGGTCACGACATTACGGCCGCGATGTTTCTCCACATAGTGCGCGACGCTGCGGTAAAAAGTCTCATCGCCCAAAACCCGGCGCAGCATGTGCAGCACCGAACCGCCCTTTTCGTAGGTGTGGCGGTCGAACATTTCCTCCGGGTCTGCATATTCATTGGTGACGATCGGGCGGCGATAACGGCTGCTGTCCTCGTCGAAATAACTGTCGTGAAGCTGTTTGATCTTAAGGTGAAATTCGTCGCGGCCCAGGTCTTTTTCGGCGAACAGCGTCTCGAAATAAGTGGCGAATCCCTCGTTCAGCCAGATGTGCGACCAGTCGCGGCAGGTGACCAGATCGCCGAACCACTGATGGGCGAGTTCATGCGCGAGCAGCGGATCGGAACTGACATCCAGGTGGGCGCGGGCGTCATGCAGGGTGGTGTCGGTGAGGATCGTCGCCGAGACATTTTCCATGCCGCCGAAAATGAAATCCTGCACGCAGATCTGGGCATATTTGGAGTAGGGATAGTTGACCCCGGTCAATTCGTTGAACAGCGCCAGCATCGCCCCGGTCTTGCTGAAAGTGCGGTTCATCTTTTCGCGCAGCCCCTTGGCGACATAATTCTCGATCGGCACGCCTTCGGCCTCGCTGCGCTGCACTTCGAAATCCCCGGCGGCGAGCATGATGAGATAGGCCGGCACCGGCGTGTCCATCCGGTAATGCCAGGTTTTGAGCTGGGCTTTTTTGTCCTCTTTGGTTTCAATCAGGGTGCCGCCGCCCACGACCGTGAAACGGCTGCGTGCGGTGATGTGCAGCTCGAAGGTGGCTTTATTGTTGGGATAGTCGTAACAGGGCA
>JAYVQF010000254.1:0-5474 GCA_043777195.1 Thermoanaerobaculia bacterium | reverse complement strand
CCCGCACTCCCTATCGGGCAAGGATTTTAAGTCCTCTGCGTCTGCCATTCCGCCACACCGGCAGGGTGATGCGAAGGGGAAATTATCGCTAAATTACAGGCGGTATGGATACTGTGCGGAGATTTTGCTGTCTACGCTACTTTGCGAATCACCGCCAGGGTGACATCATCTTCGAAATGGGTCTGCACCTTGCGGAAATCACGCACCCGCTCGACGAGCAGTTTGCAGATATCCGCCGCCGGTATCTCACGCATTTCGTTGAGCGCGGTCATGGCGCGGGAGAGGCCGTATTCGACGCCCTTGGGGTTCATCGCTTCAGTGAGGCCGTCGGTGTAGAGCAGCGCGATGTCGCCGGCTTCCATCTTGGCGTAGCCACGCTGATAGGTCGCGGCGGGGTTGGGGCCGAGGATCATGCCGCCGTCACTCAGCTTGGTTTGTTTTGTCCCCTTGAGGATGATGGGGGGAGGATGGCCGGCATTCACGAACAGCAGATGACCGCTGTGCTCCAATTCGCCGTAGAACATCGAGATGAAGCGCGAAGACAGGCGCGAGGCGTGGATCACCTTGTTGAGTTTTTCGATGGACTTGGCCATCTTGAGATCTTTTTCCAGCCCCATGCGCAGCCCGATCATGGCGTCGCGCGCTTGCAACGCCGCAGGCAGGCCGTGGCCGCTCGCGTCGGCGATGGCGACGCCGAGAATGTCGCCGTCAATGCGCAGGAAATCGTAAAGATCGCCGCCGACCTCTTCCGCCGGCACCGACAGCCCGGCAATGTCGTAATCGGGGAAGTCGGGCGCCCGGAGCGGCAGCAACGACATCTGAATCTCGCGCGCCTTGTTGAGGGCGCCCTGCATGGTGTCCTGCTTCATCTTGAGGTTCACCACGCTGCGGATCATGCGCAGGGAACTGAGGATGAATTCGGTGTCGAAATGACCCTCGATGGAAAAGGCCATGACGAATTCGTCCTCATCGCCCAGGGACATCGCCGAGAAGACCTTGACATCAATCGCCCCTTCGATGGCGGAATCGAATTCCTTCGATTTATTGTCGAGCAGGATGACGCCCTTCTCGCGCAGCATGGACATGACGGAATATTCGACCGGGATGGTGACGCCGAGCGCCGCCTTGGTCTTGCCGAATTTTTCAGTAAGTAGGTAATGGTCGCCGCGCAGCTCATAAAGTCGGCCGCCGGTGATTCCGAGGTCGCCGCCGAGGTCGGTCAGAATCCGCTGTGCAATCAGCCGCAGCAATTCCGGCACGCTCTGAATTCCCTCCACCGCCCGCAGGGTCTGATCGAGTTTACGATAAAATGACTTGAATTCCATGAGTGCTGTCCTAACTTTCCTATAATTAATAACTTAACTTTTACCGGGACATCCGCCCAAAAGGCATGATAGCGTCGCCAGTGAAGCGAAAGTATAACAAAAAATAGATTAAAAGTCAAATAAATTGTTTGTTTCCCATAGGTTACAGCAATATGACAAAAGCTAAAGCAATTCCTAAACTTTTACTTGAACTTTTCCGAGAGATCGTTCAAACTTCCCTTGTTCCGCTTCTTTCTTCTACGCAGTCCGACCTCCTATCGCAGGCCCGCCCTTCAAACGGCGGGCCGTTTTTTTTGACTAGTTCTACTTAAAGACCGAGCTTAACGACCGAGAACTTTTTTTGCCGCCGCCAGAAATTTGTCATTTTCCTCTGCGAGTCCGATGGAAACCCGGACATGGCGGTTGAACCCGTAATTGGCGAGCGGTCTGACAATCACCGCTTCCTTGATCATCGCCTCGGCGAAGGCGGAACCGTCGCCGACTTCGAACATCAGGAAATTGCCGGCGGAGGGGAGTACCGTAATGTTCATCGTCTTCAGGGCGGCGACGACGCGGGGTAGTTCCCGGTTGTTGTGGGCGACGCTGCGGTTCACGAATTCGGTGTCTTCGAGCGCGCCCAAGCCCGCGGCCTGCGCCATCGTCGAGACATTGAAGGGGGGGCGGACGCGGCCGAGGGCGGAAATGATTTCCGGCCGTGCGATGCCATAGCCGAGGCGGATGCCGGCAAGGCCGTAAATTTTAGAAAAGGTGCGCAGCAGGATGAGATTGGGGTGCCGTGGATAATAATCGAGGCCGTGCGGGTAGTCGGGGGCGCCGACGAATTCGAGATAGGCTTCGTCGAGCACGATCAGCACATCGCCCGGCACGCGCGCGAGGAAGCGTTCCAGTTCATCGCGGCGGTTCCAGGTGCCGGTGGGATTGTTGGGGTTGGCGATGTAAACCACCGCGGTGTCGGGCGCAATCGCCGCGGCCATGGCATCGAGATCGTGGGTGAAGTCGCGCATCGGCGTTTCAATCAACCGCCCGCCCGCCGCCTGGATCGCCAGCCGGTACATCAGGAAGGCGCCCTGCGACACCACGGCGCTGTAATCCTTGCCAATGAAGGTGTCAGCGATCAGGTCGATGATTTCATTCGAGCCGTTGCCGCAGATGATCTCTTCCGGGGTGACGCCGTTGTGCTTCGCCAGCGCGTGGCGCAAATCGAAACTGCTGCCTTCGGGATAGAGCGCGATCCGGTTGATGGCCGCGCGCATCCGTTCAACCGCCTTGGGCGAAACCCCCAGCGGGTTTTCATTCGAGGCGAGCTTGATCGCGTTCTTGATCCCATACTGCCGCTCGACGACCTCGATCGGCAAACCGGGAATATAGGGCGCGAGCTGCTGGATGTGCTTGGGGAGCGGCTTGGACATCTTCCGCTCAACGCGACCGCTTGCGGAAGCGGTCCGGCTTTTTATGCGGATCGCGCAGCGGACGCCGTTCGGTCTTGATCCGCCGCTCCGCGCCGCTGCGGTTATCAGCGGAACTGGGGCGTTCCTTCGAGCGCGCGGGGCGGGCGTCGGGCCGATCATGCGGACGCGCAGGCCGGGCGGGGCGTGAGTCTGTCCGGTCGTTTGCGCGCGCCGGCCGGGAAGGGCGCGAGGCCGGGCGATCCGCTGCCCGCGAAGGCCGGGATTCACTGCGAGCGTTGCCGGCGTTGAGGAGCTTGGGCTGTTCGCCCGGCGGCGGCACGGCGCGTTTGGGAGGCGGCACGGGCACCTGCGCGGGCGGAGCATTCTTGAGAGCGGCGACCTCTTCGGGGGACAGGCGTCGGCATTCTCCGGGCGGCAAAGGGCCGAGCACGACCGGCCCCACCGCCTGGCGGATGAGCCGGATGACGGGATGGCCGATGCGAAAAAAAAGTTCGCGGATCTGATTCTTGCGCCCTTCCAGCATGCGCACTTCCAGCCAGCTGTTGCTGGCGGTGGGCGACTTGCCCATCTTGCGCTGCATGGGCTGCGCGAGCAGCGGCAATGTCCTGCGCCCTTCGATCACCATGCCGCGTCTGATTTTATCGAGATCCTTTTCCTTCGCCGCGCCGCGGATTTTCACCCAGTAGGTTTTGAAAAGTTTGTAGCGCGGATGGGTGAGTTTCAAGGTCAACGCGCCGTCCGTGGTGAAGAGCAGCAGCCCTTCGCTGTCGAAATCGAGGCGGCCGACGGGGTGGACACGGTGGCGGAATTTTTCGGGAATCAGTTCCATCACCAGCGGCCGCTGGCGGTCGTCGGAAACGCTCGACAGTGTATGGGGCGGCTTGTGCAGCGCGAGATAGATGTGATCGTCGGGCAGGCGCAGGCGGCGGCCGTCGAGTTTGATGCTGTCGGCCTCGACATTCACTTTCGCCCCGAGCATCGCGGTGACGCCATTCACCGTGACCCGGCCGGCGCTGATGACCTCTTCCATCTTGCGCCGCGCACCCAGGCCGCACAGCGCGAGAAATTTCTGCAGGCGGACGATTTCGCCGGGCGGGGATTCCCCCGCGCCCCGCGGCTTGCCGGGTGGGAAAGCGCGCTTGAAGTCGCCGCTTCCGTCTTCGGAGCCGTCGCCGCTTTCGTTACCGTTACCGTTACGGTTGCCGTTGCCGTGGTCATCAATTTGCATGGCGGTTCTCGTTGCGGCTATTCAGCAGCCGGGGAATCGCCTGGCGGTTCGGCGGGGGGTGGGTTTTCGGAATCGACGGAATCGACGGAATCTTCGGCGTCGGGGCCCTCGGCATCCGGCTCGTCCGCGTCCATTTGCGTCTCATCGAGGGGATCCTCTTCGCCCGGCTCGCTGCGAATTTCCGCGCCCGGTTCCTTGAACAGCAGCGCCTGCTTGGCCTCGCCGCCGAACAGGTTTTCAAATTCGCTCAGCGAGGGAAGATCTTCGAGGCTGGCGATGCCGAAGTGTTCGAGGAATTCCGGGCCGGTGCCGTAAAGAATCGGTTTGCCCACCACATTTTTCCGGCCGGTCATGCGCACGATGCGTTTTTCCAGCAGCAGACGGATCACCCCGCCCGATTCCACGCCGCGGATCTCGTTGATCTCGGCCAGGGTGACCGGCTGGCGGTAGGCGATGATGGCGAGCACTTCAAGCGCGGCACCGCTCAGGCGGCGGATGTTGTTCTGCTGTATGAACTGCTTGACCCACGGCTCGGTGGCTTCGTGCGAGAGCAGCCGCCAGCCGCCCGCGACCTCAGCCAGCACGATGCCCGATGCCATGAGGGGGCTCACGGCCGGATTTGCGAAAGGCGGCGCGTCTTGTGCAATGTTTTCCCCGCCGTGGGCCGGCGGTTCCGCCGCGACCGCCGCGGGCTCGATTCGGGGGCCGCCGGTGGCCGGATATTTTTCCTGCAATTTGCGCAGATGATGGCGGATCTCATCGGGCGAACACTCCGCCTCCAGCAGCTTTTCAATCTGCGGAACGGAGACCGGTTCGTGCGCGGTGAAAAGAATCGCCTCGATGATCGAGCGCAGGGTTTCAGGTGATTTCATGGGGGCGTGACGCGGCGCGAATTATCGCATCCATGCAGCGCGGGAGAGCGAACGGAAGAATTTACCACCCAGGATACGAAGGACACCCAGAAGACAATTTAACGAATGGTCAGAATCCATTGCTGGAATATAGAAAGGTTCACCTATTTTTCAGGGTCGTTTGAGCGGCTGGTCTTTTTCTGCTTCGTGCCTTGGGTGTCCTTGCTGGAAAATCTTACTGCGCAGGCGCGCTTTCGATGGGTTTGGCCGGTTCGGGAAAGGGGGTGGGCATGATCGGGCCGGGAATTTTTCCGTTGGCGTCGAAATCGTAGTGCGGCATCCGCAGTTCGATTGTCACCAGTTCGTCCAGTGTGAAATTTTTCATGCCGTGGAGGATGACCGCGTTCATCGCGGTAAACATCCAGGGGCGGTCGGCGGGGACATGATAGAACTCTTTCTCGCTGGCGCCGATGAGATTGCAGGCGGTGCGCATTGAGGCGATGGAAGTGTTCGGCGAGACTCCGTGGATGGCGCGCGCGGCGGGTTGGGTGAAGGTTCGCAATTCATACGGATCCGCGTTGAATCCCGGCGCGGGCGGCGCGGCCAGCATCAGCCCGGCGTCTGACACCCAGCCATTGGGGCCGCCGTCGCAGGGGCCGTC
>JAYVQF010000253.1:0-5492 GCA_043777195.1 Thermoanaerobaculia bacterium | reverse complement strand
GGGTTCAGATCAAATGAATAATGGCCGGACGAATTTTCGTCAAAGGACAGCGTGCCGGCATCCGTCGGCAACGCGATGACCAGCAACCGTTCGCTGTTTCTGGAATCGCGGATGATCACCCGGCCGGTCGGCTGTTTTTGTTCCTTGTCCGCGAACTCCGCTTCGGCGAACAGCCCCGCGTCGAGGCGGAGGAGGCTGTGCAGACCGTTCGCGGGCAGATGAAAGCGCAGCGAAGCGCCCCCGCCGATCCGGCGCGCCAGGGCGCCGAGGCCCGGCTCGCTGTCACCAGTGTCCCGGTGTAGCGGGCTGCCGTCCGGGTTGGTGGTCGTTTCTGCCGGCAGTTCGACCAGCGCCATCGGGGCGACATTTAGGCTCCACTCGGCGCGGCGGCCGTCGGCGAGGGTCCAGACCAGCGGCGCTTCGCCCAGTTTCCCCGGCAGTCGCAGCTGCGCCGCCGGCCCTTGGTGAATGGTGGTGGCAAAGCGATGGCGGCCGGGATGCTGTGCGTCGGGCCCCAGATCCCAGGTGGAATGGCCGAGGCCTGAGCGTTCCGGCACGAAGCGAGCATTGCTTCCAGGCGCCGCTGGGGCGGCAGGGGCCAGCGCTGCGGGCGCGGCGGGCACCAGCACCGAAGCGGAGGTCGCATCGGCGGCGTGCAGCGCAGGCAACGCGAACAGCGCGCCGAGCGCGAGGGGAATCAGGGCCAGAGTTCGGACGAAGAACCGGGGTGCGTTCATCCCCATATCATACGACAAATAGACGGATTTACTGTGTGAGCACGGTCACATCCGAAGTGTGATCCTGATCGCAATTCTCCCCCCCGGATTTGACCGTCCGTAGATGCGTACAGCGCTCGGGCGGGCCGTCTGCCGCCAATTCTCAGCGCCGGGCTTCACCTGCGAGAATGGCGGGGTCGAATAGTTGGTCGAACAGCCCCTGCACCGCGCGCAGGAAGGCCAGGCGGTTGGTGCGCAAGGGCCCATCATCTGTCATCACCATGACATTCGATTCGCGGGAGAAATAATGATCGAGCGGCGCACGCAATTTCGCGAGTTCCGCGAAGCAGGCCCCATAATTTTCCTGCGTGGTCGGCCAGGCCTTGAGTTTGGATATTTTCGGCTCAACTGTCTTGAAGATCGCATCCAGATCGCGCTCCGCGGATTCCGTGAAGCGCTCGGCAAGATAGCTCTCGCCCGCTGGCTGCCCCTTGAGTATATTGGTGATGCGGATGGCCGCTTCGCAAACGGCGGCGAAATCGGCGGACGCTCGGCTCCGGCGCAGGGCTTCGAGAATCCACAGTAGGCGCTGCGGTCCCTGCTTCTTGAGCGCCCAGTCGTGCAGAGGGTCGCCGGCCACGCTGCGGAATTCGGTCTTGCTGAATTGCTGCTCGCTGAAGTAGTTTTCCAGCCGTTCGCCGAGGAATTTCTCCAGCATCGCCATCCATGCGTTGTCCGCCGGGGGCGCAATACCGCTGTTGCGATATGCTTCTGCCGCTGCCCCGATCATGGCGGAAACATCGGGCAGTGCACTCGGCACATGGAAATAATGCTGCCAGAAATGATTGCCCGCCCGGCGCAGGGCGAAGGGATCCTTCGAACCGGTCGGCGTCTTGCCGATCATGAAAAATCCGGTGAGCGTGTCGAGCCGATCCGAGAGTGCAAGCAAATTCCCCGCAGTGCCCCTGGTTTTTTGGGTTCCGTATTGGCCCGCAATGGCTTCAGCCGTGTGCGCTTGAGAAAATGAATCGAGTTCGTTCGCGTTTTTCAAGAGCGCATGTGCCGCGAAGAAACTGCCGGCCAGCCCTTGCAGGGTCACGAATTCCTTTTCGCCGATCAGGTTTGAGGCGAGGTCGGCTTTTGCGAACTTTGCGGCATAATCGAGCGCGGGTCTTGTGCCAGACTCAATTCCGAGTTGAGCACACAACCATCCACCCAGCGCCCGCAACCGTTCCGACTTGTCGTAAAGACTTCCCAGCCCCGCATAGAAATTAATTTCTTTCGTCTTTTCCCGCAGCGCGTCGAGGCCGGTGCGCAGATCTTCCTCATAGAAGAATTTCGCATCGTCGAGGCGGGATTTCAAAACCGCCTGATTGCCGCGCAAGATGAATCCTTGCGGATCGCCCGGTTTGTCAATGACCGCGAGAAAAACCGGCAGGAGTTTGTCGTGTTTATCGGTGACGGAAAAATTTTTCTGGTGCTCGCGCATCGCGGTCACGAGGATGGCCGCGGGGATTTGCAAAAAGGAAGGATCAAAATTTCCGCAGATGACGCCGGGGGTTTCCACCAGGTCGGCGACGCGGTCGAGGAGTTCTTCGTCTTCCTGCAAACGGCCGCCCGCTTTTTGCGCGGCCGCAAGCAGTTGCGCGTGGATAGTTTTTTTTCGCGCGCCGAAATCGGCATAGACCCCGGCTTTTTCCAGCGCGGCGAGGTAATCACTGGGGCGGGCGATCAAGACCGGATTGCCGCCCGGCTGGCGCGGCCCTTGCGAATGATTCCCCGACGCGATGCCAAAAAGCGACAGCGGCACCCCGGATTCATCAAGCAGCGCCACGATCCAGCGCAGCGGGCGGATGAATTCATGTTCGCCCGCGCCCCAGCGCATCGCCTTGGGCAGATCGAGCTTCTGCACTGCGTTTGCCAATGCGGCGGGCAGCAGCTCAATCGTTGCGCCGCCCTTTTGCAGTCCGAATAAAAATTTTCCGTCCTCCGATTTTTTCAAGTCGGCGACGGTCAATCCCAATTTTTTCGCGAAGCCTTCCGCCGCGGGCGTGGGTTTTCCGTCAGCGGTGAAGGCCTGCTGCACCGGCGGCCCCTTTTTCATTTCATCCGGCAGCCGGGCCGGCAATCCCTTGACGATCACCGCCAGCCGCCGCGGGCCGCCATACGCGAGCGCCGCCGCGGGGTCAACCTTGAGACCCGCAGTTCCCAGGGCCGCCAGCACCTGCGTCTTCAACCCCTCGCGCAGCGCGGGCAGAAAACGGTCGGGGATCTCCTCGAGACCCAGTTCTAAAAGCAAGTCGGCCATTTGAATTCCTTGCGGCGCGGAGTGAGGCGGCGATTATTTCAAATACGGCCAAGCCGATGGCTTTCGGCTTACTGCTTACTGCTACATCCACTCGCAAAAGCCAGAAGCCGATAAAATTCTCCCATGACCAAGCCGCTTATTCTCATTGCCACCGATGCCGTGCACGAACCCGGGGCCGCGCGGCCTCGTGAAGGCGTTTACGCCAGCTATGTGGATGCGGTTCTCAAGGCCGGCGGGCTGCCGCTCATTCTGCCGGCGCGCGCCGAAATGCTGGAGGAATCGCTTGCGCTGGCGGCCGGGCTGCTGCTGCCGGGCGGCGACGATGTGGATCCCCGTCATTACGGCCAGGAAAACCGGGGCTGCGAGACGCCGTTCACGGACGAATCCCGGGTCGGCCGCGATCTGGCGCTGCTGCGCCGCTTTTTCGAGGAAGACCGGCCGCTTTTCGGCATCTGCGCCGGGATGCAAATGATGAACATCGCACTGGGCGGCACCCTGACCCAGGATCTGGAGAACCGCACCGCAACCCACCGCAAGCCGAGCGACGCGCCCGGCAGTCACAAGGCCCGTCACGAGGCGGCAGTGGAGGGCGGCAGCCTGCTGTTTCGCATCACCGGAAAAAACAGTCTCGACATCAACAGCTCGCACCATCAGGGGCTCGACCGCATCGCCGACCCGCTGCGCGTCACCGCCCGCGCTCCGGACGGCGTGGTGGAAGCCGTGGAAGCGCCGGCGAAAAAATTCTATCTGGGCGTCCAGTGGCACCCCGAAACCGAGACCACACCGGAGGCCGCAGCGCTCTTTTCAGCGTTCATCGAGGCCTGCCGAGGGTGATCGGGGGCATGACTTCCGGGGTTTGGCTCAGAGCGTCGTAACCAGACCGTAACAGTTCTATCTGACCTATTTCGCTAATGTAAGTAAAATCCTACTTTAATTTTATCCGGGCTGGAATAAGATACATACCGTTTGGTTTGTATATTTCCATGCCGACTCTCCGCAAGACGCTCCCCCCTGATAATCGCGCCGCCCGCACCCGCGAGGCGCTGCTCGACGCGGCCTTGCTGTGCCTGCGCGAGCGCGGCTACGAAGCCACGACGGTGGACGATATTCTGAGCGCGACCCGGCTGACCAAGGGCGCGTTCTATTTTCATTTTGAATCGAAGGAAGATTTCGCGCTCGCCGCGATTGACCGGGCGCTCGCCCGCTTCTGGCCTGAGATCGAGAAGGCGATGCGCACCCGCGGCGATGATCCGTTCACGCCGATCTATGCGCTCTTCAAGTTATTTGCCGGCGACTGCACTCACGGCTGCATCTTCGGCAATCTCTCGGCGGAAATGGCCGCGCGCTCGCCCACCATCCGCCTGCGCTTGGCCGGCGTCTTCGGCTGCTGGACGGGCGCGCTGGTTTTTGTGGTGAACGACCTGAAAACCAAGGGGGCAATTGCTGCGGAAGCAGATAGCGGCACTCTGGCCCGCCTCATCCTGGCGCAACTGCAAGGCGCGCTGCTGCTGGGCAAACTCGAGCCGGAACTCAATCACCTCGACATCCACGCGCATGCGCTCACCACGCTACTCGCCGCCACCCGCGGGGTCATCCCGATGGGCCCGCTGGACGACGCGATAAAGCGCGCGGTCTCTTCACCTCCATCTTCTTTTCCTTCTGCGTCTCTTTCTCCTTCTCCATCGCCAATCCGCGGTGGTTCCACCCCAGGCCTATGATCATGAAAAAAAACCGAGCAGCCCAATCCGTCAAAACCACCGTTTCGCGCGCCACACGCATTCACGGCCCTCAAGCAAAGATTGCGAAGGCCGCGCGCGCGCGCGTACGGAATCTGCCCTCCGACCGGGTGACCGCGCCTTCGCCTTCCCCGTTTGCGCTGGAAGTCGCCGCGCTCTATGAACGCCTCTACAATCGCGCGCTCAAGCTGACCCGCAATCCGGACCGTGCGGGCGACCTGGCGCAGGAAACCGTGGCCCGCGCGCTGCGCTTCGAGAACAAATTCCAGACCGGCACCAATCTGCACGCGTGGCTGCAAACCATGCTGGGCAATCTTTACCTGAGTGAATTCCGCCGCGCCAAATTCACGGGCAGCGTTCCCGCCCCCATCGAAGGGGAGCGCGGCGAAACCGATTATTTCGAACGGTTGCCCGACACCCGATCCGCCACGCCTGAACATTCGGCGGTGAAAGGGGAAATCCGCGCCGCCCTCACCGGCGCGCTTGCCGAATTGCCTCGTAATTACCGCTGGCCGCTGCGCATGTTCCTGGAAGAGGGGCGCAGCTATGATGAGATCGCGGCGGATCTCGCGATTCCCATCGGCACGGTGATGTCACGCATTTTTCGTGCCCGGAAACTTTTGCAGGCCGATCTTTCGCTGCGCCTGCCCGGCATGGTCAGCGCCGGCGCGGCATGAAGCCGGCAGCGATGAAGTCAGGAAGCGGGCGCGGCGCGGCGCCCGCTTTTTTTGT
>JAYVQF010000252.1:0-5500 GCA_043777195.1 Thermoanaerobaculia bacterium | reverse complement strand
CCGCAGGAGTGGACGCTGCGGTTTTATTGCGGCGAGCTGACCGGCTGGTCGGCCAATCAGGATATGAATCTGGCGGATTACCTGACCGGCCAGGAGACCCTCAGTTTCATCGAGATGAAACGGTTGTTCGACGCCGCCGCCCGGGAAAAAACTGATCTGGCTACGGCGCTGCTTGCCGACCGCGGCGGCCCGCCTGACGAACGGCTGCGCGGTGCCGTATTGGCGTTCGCGGTAGCAAGTCTCACCCAGCCGGCCTGCCTGCAGAGCGGCCGATGGACGCTGCGACCCGGCCCGGGCGTCCCCGGTTCTCCTGTGTTGCCGTTGGTCCGGCTCATGGCGGAAACGCTGCGGCGCCTGGATCCCAACCAGTTGACGGTTCTGCTGGCCGGCCCCGATTGGATTCCGCGGCTGCACCCACTGCCGGTGCTGCCAATGCAGCAATTGCCGCTCACCTCGCAGGAGGGCTATTTTTTTTCCCAGGTAAACGGCCAGCGCAGCGTGGAGCAGATCGCGGCCTCGGGCGCCATCAGCAAACCCGCCGCCTATCAGGCCTTCGTGCTGTTCCTGGCGCTGCGGGTGGCGACGGGTTACGCGCAGGGACGCGAATTGAGCTACAGCCGTTATCGGGAATTTCTGACGGCCAAACAGGCCCATCTGAAGAAGGTGCGCGAGGCGGTCGAACAGATGGATGCGGTGGCCGAGCGCATGTCGTCCGACAGTCCGTACACCATTCTCGGACTGCCCGGACACGCCACCCAGGCCGACATCCAGCGCCGCTACGACGAATTGCGCGCGGAATTTTCCCCCGCGAAATTTCCCGCCGAATTGCACCACCGCATTAAAAACAAACTGTCGCTTATCAATGCCAAAGTCAGCGGCGCGTTCCTCAACCTCCTGCGCCAGCCCACCCTCTCCGCCCCCGCAGGCCCTGAAGAGGGCGCGAATCGCGGCCGTGAAGCCCTGCGCTTGAAAGCCCACGCGGATCGCCATCTCAAAGCCGGCCAGCGGGAAGACGCGCTCAATTTGTTGCGACTGGCCCTGCAATACGATCCCCTCTTTGCGCCGGGTTATTTTCTACTGGGAACCACCCTGGCCGGACACCCGCTGGCCCAGCGCCAGATCGAGGCGGAACCGAATCTCCTGAAAGCCTGTGAACTGGAGCCGGGAAATCCCGATTTCGCCTGCGGCCTGGCGCGCAACTACGAGACGAAGTTTCCGCTTAAAGCCCGCCGCATCGTGGAGCAGGGACTCAGTAAGAATCCCAAGCATGCCGGGCTGCTGGAGCTGCGCGAACGGCTCTCGAAATTCATGTCGGAGTGAGCGGCCGGGAACTGTTTCAGGGCGCGATCTAAACTCTCCGGTTATGGCCGCCGCCTTTCCCTATCGCCATCTTTTATCCGGGATGTACCTCGCGCTGCCCGCCGCGTTGCTGCTGCATTTTATGAAGGCCGGAGAAACCTGGGTGTTCGCCTGCTCCGCGCTCGCCATCATCCCGCTGGCGGGGCTGATGGGCAAGGCGACGGAGCATCTCGCGGAACAACTCGGCGAAAGCATGGGCGGACTCCTCAACGCCTCATTCGGGAATGCCGCAGAACTGATCATCGCGGGGCTCGCCCTGCGGCGCGGGCTGCATGAAGTGGTGAAGGCCTCGATCACCGGCTCGATCATCGGCAATGTCCTGCTGGTGCTGGGCGCAAGCGCGCTGGCGGGCGGCCTGAAATTTCCCCGGCAGCAATTCAACCGCGCCGCCGCGGCCACGCAGCCCACCCTGCTGTTGCTCGCCGCCATCGGACTCGTCGTTCCCGCGATATTTCATCATTCCATCGGCGCCGTCCCCGGCGCGCAAGCCAGTGAGCAGTCGCTCAGCCTGGCGATTGCGATGGTCCTGTTCGGTGCCTATCTGCTCAGCCTGCTTTTCACCCTGCGCACCCACAAACATTTGTATGTCAACGCCGAATCGGCGGAAGGCGACGCCGCCCGCGGCACCGGGGGCTGGAGCCGGCGCAAGGCTTTCACCGTGCTCGCGGCGGCCACCGCCGGCGTGGCGGTGATGAGCGAACTGCTGGTGGGCACTGTCGAGTCCGCCGGCCATGCGTGGGGCATGAGCAATGTTTTCGTGGGCGTTGTGCTGCTGGCGGTCATTGGCAACGCGGCGGAACATTCCACCGCACTCTTGATGGCGATGCGGGGCAAGATGGATCTCGCGCTCGCCATTGCAGTGGGCTCAAGCCTGCAAATCGCGCTGTTCGTCGCGCCGGTGCTGGTTTTTTACAGCCGGCTGATCGGCCAGCCGATGAACCTGATCTTCACGCCCTTTGAAGTGATGGCGGTGGTGCTCTCGGTGCTGGTGGTGAATCATGTGGTGGCCGATGGCGAAACCAACTGGCTGGAAGGGACGCTGCTCCTGGCGGTCTATGCGATTCTTGCGCTGGCCTTTTTCCGCCTGCCCTAAGCATGCAGGTACCGAGCGGCTCGCGCTGCTTGTGCTGGCGGGTGTGCTGGCGTCCGTCATCGCGGCGGCGCAGGAATCCGCATCGGCGTCCGTCCCCCCATTGCCCGCCGACAACGAACTCGGGCGGCTGCGCCATAACCTGGAGGAGGTCAGTACGGATGAGTCGAACACCTTGGCGCAACTGGCACGATTGGAGCTGGCCAGCCGCATCGGGTTCAGGGAAACGCAATTGCTGGATCATCAGATCGCGGGTTTGCAGGCGGATGCGGAAAAGCAGACGGCGCAGATGCGCGATTTCGAGGCCGAAGTCGCGGGCGATGAACGGGCAATCGCCGCTATCTATCTCGCGGCCTACCGGCAGCGGCGGCGGCCGCCCCTCGCCGGGAGCAGCGGCCGGGAGGCGCAGCAATTCGCGCGCCGCTACGGTGGCCGTCTCGCGCGCGAGCAGCGCGTTCGCATCAATGCGTTTCGCCTGAAATCGCGGGAACTGGCGATGAAGCGGGCGCAGGTGCAGCGGGAAATCCACGAATTGCGCATGGTGCAGGGGGCGCGGGCCGACAAGGGCCGGGAACTGGCGACGCTGCGCGGCCGTTACAAATTACTGCTCGGCGCCGTCAGCCGGCAGAAGCGGGCTTTTACGGAGGGGCTCCAGGCGATGGAGGCGGCGGTGAAGACACTGCCGGCGCCGCATGAACCCTCCGAAGCCGGCGGCCAGCCCTGGCATCCGCCGCTCAAAGCCCCTATCAGCACTGGCTTCGGCCATATCATCGACCCGGAATATCACACCGAGCTGCCCCATCCCGGACTGGATTACGCGGCGCCTGACGGGACGCCGGTGCATGCTGCGGCGGGCGGCCTCGTGGCTTACGCGAAATTTCTCGAAGGCTATGGCGAGACGGTCATCCTCGAACACGCGGGCGGCTATCTCTCCATTTACGCCCATCTGCGCCAGCCCCTGGTTAAAGACGGGCAGAGCGTGGCGGCCGGCGGGCTGCTCGGCCTGGTGGGGGACACCGGCAGCCTGCGCGGCGCCTATCTCTATTTCGAGGTGCGCAAAAACGGTGAGCCAGTCAATCCGGCTGGATTGTTCGCGAAGAAAGAGCCGGTTAAACATCCAGTAAAAAAGCATTGATGAGTTTAGGATGGTACACTGAACCCCGCACCGGGAGATATAGCTTGTAGTAGTAAAACACTCCTCGGGAACCGTGAATGACTGGTCAACTTCCAGCGGAATGCCGAGGCTGTCCGCGACCTTCTCACTCCTCATTCCTCACTCTTCGCCCGGAGGCCACTCTTGCGTAAAGCCCTCATTCTTCTGATCGCGCTTCTTCCCCTCGGATTGGCGGCCCAGACCCGGCGTCTGACCATCGATGACATTTTCGATGCGAAGGCCAAAATCTCTTTCGGCGGTCACCCGGTGACCGGTCTGGAGTGGCTGGACGACACGCACTTCCTGCAGCCGAAGACTGCGGAGCCAGGCGAGGTCGAGAGTCTGAGCGTCATCGACGCCCGAACCGGAAAGGCGGTCGCGCTGTTCGATTCCGCTCTTCTGGAACACGACATCGCCGCGATCGACGGGGTCAAACCAGAAGACGCGAAGAAACTGGCCCGGCCGCCCGAGCCAAACCTCAGCACCAGTCACGATCGAATGATCCTGACCATCGCCGGCGACCTCTGGCTCTACGACTTGAACACCAGGAAGCTCAAACGCCTGACCTCGAAAAGCGGGGAGGAAGAAGAAGCGGGTTTCAGTCCGGACGGAAGCATGGTCGCGTTCGTTCGCGGGAACGATCTCTACGTCGTCGACACCGCGACTGCCACCGAGAGAAAACTGACCTCCGATGGCTCGACCGACGTGCTCAATGGCAAGCTCGACTGGGTCTATCAGGAAGAGATCTACGGCCGCGGACTCTTTCGGGCTTACTGGTGGAGTCCAGACTCGAAGACTCTGGCCTACCTGCGCCTGGGCGAACAGCCCGTGCCGACTTTTACGGTCGTCGATCACCTGCCGATCCATCAGGAGCTGGAAGTAACGCGCTACCCCAAGCCCGGCGACCCGAATCCAACCG
This sequence comes from Thermoanaerobaculia bacterium, assembly GCA_043777195.1. GTDB lineage: Bacteria > Acidobacteriota > UBA4820 > JAYVQF01 > JAYVQF01 > JAYVQF01. The sequence continues at coordinate 979 of JAYVQF010000252.1, read as the reverse complement.
CCTCACTTAATTTTGTTAGCGCGAAAGGTGGCCCGTCCAACCGTATCGGCGCATCGGCCGGGCCGGACACTCTTGTAGTCAATGTGAGCTGGCGCCCGGACAGCGCCCGGGTCGTGTTCCAGCTCCAGGATCGCGAACAGACCTGGCTCGACCTGATCTCGGCCGATCGGAAAGATGGAACATCGACACGCCTCCTGCGGGAGACGACCAAAGCATGGGTCCAGCCGCAGGGCAGCACGCAGTTTCTGCACGACGGATCCTTTCTCTGGTTGAGCGAGCGCAATGGCTACAAGCACATCTACCGCGTCGGTGCCGATGGAAAACAGACGCAACTGACCAGAGGCGAATGGGAAGTTCGCACCCTTCATGGCGTCGATGAGAAGGACGGCTGGATCTATTTCTCCGGCACCGAGCGCAGTCCGATCGGCTCCGATGTCTATCGTTGTCGCCTCGACGGCTCGAAGATGCAACGCATCAGCGAGAGCGCGGGAACGCACAGCGCAAAGTTCAACAAAGCGATGACGCTCTACCTGGACAGCTGGAGCGACATCAACACACCGTCCCAGACGACGCTGCGCCGTCCTGATGGAAAGTTGTTGCGAGTCATCGACGCCAATCCCGTAGCGGTGCTCGCCGAGTTCGCGCTCGCCAAACCGGAGTTCATGCAGGTTCGAACGCGCGACGGCTTCGTCATGGAAGCGATGATGTTTCGTCCACCTGACTTCGATCCATCAAAGCGCTATCCCGTTTTTCAGCAGACCTACGCCGGACCGCATGCCCAGAGTGTGGTCAATCGCTGGGGCGGCGCGGGAGCGATGTGGTTCCAGTTTCTGGCCCAGTAGGGAATCATTGTCTGGATCTGCGACAACCGCACGGCCAGTGGCAAGGGCGCCATCTCCACCTGGCCGCTCTATCGCGAGTTTGGCCCGACGGAGCTGCGTGACATCGAAGACGGCGTGAAGTTCCTCCGCTCGCAACC
>JAYVQF010000251.1:0-5511 GCA_043777195.1 Thermoanaerobaculia bacterium | reverse complement strand
TCCGGCACCGCGCTCTGGGCGTATTTTTCATAGGGGTAGGGCTGGCCGGTCAGTTCCGAGAAATAATCCATCATCTGCGGGGTGCGGCCGAAGGCGGTTGCCGCCTCGCTGAGCCGTCCGCGCGGAACATAGGCGTCCACATCCAGGCCGCGCCAACTCTGGTGAAATTTTTCATATTCGCCGGCCACCAGGGAGATCAGGTAATTGCTGTGCGGGATGCTTTCGACCCAATGCCAGCTCTTGCCGCCATCGGGGTTGCCCGTCACCGATTCCAATTTTCCATTGGAGATCACGGTGTAATTGCCCGGCACCGTGACGGTCATCTCGCTGGTAAATTTTGCGTTGGGGTGGTCGAAGCCGGGGAACCAGAAATGATTGTCCTCGTCCTCGCCCTGCGTCCAAATCGAAACCGGCTGGCCGGCACCAAGCTGTTCGGGGCCGAAAAAATAAATTCCCTTGCGCGGCTTGCCGTGATATTCAACCCGCACGATGAGCGCTTCGCCCGCCGGTAAATCATTCGGCAACGAGATCACGAACTCCGTGTCGGTGGTCTCGCACTTCGCCGCCGCGCCATTGACCGCCGCGCCATCGCACTGTAATTCCCCGGCATCAAGATGCAATTCTTTCTCCCCCGCAGCGAGCGGCGCCACCGTGTGGGTCGCGATGCCGCGCAAGGAGCGGGCCCTGACATCGGGCATGAGCTCCAGTTTGAGATGGCGGAATTCAAATTTCATCTCGGGCGCATAGTGCAGTTTCGCGCGCGGCCCGTTGAAGGGGTCGTCGGCATGCAGCGCAAGCGCATTGAGCGCGAGAAGGGCAAGAACAAAGAGCGAGAGCGGCGGATGGCGCATAAAAAAACCTCGGACTGAAATGAATGGTGAATTATGAACGCTCCCCACCCGACCGCGGGCCGTCACGGGACGAAGCGCCCACCTCAAGGGTCGAATCGCCGGGTGGGTGAGCTTGCGGCCCATCAGGCTATCGCAAGGTGCTGGCCGTGCTTGGTGAAATTGAATCCCTCTATCCCGTCATCCACGATTACGATCTCAAAGATCAACTGCGGCGCGCTGCCACCAGCGTCGTTCTCAATATCTCAGAAGGCGCTGGTCGCAATTCCCGCAACGACAAACAGCGCCACTACGAAATCGCCAAAGGCAGCGCGACCGAATGCGGCGCCGCGCTGGAAATGCTCCATTGCGCGGGCGTCCTCGGTGAAATCGCCTACCAAGAACGGCGCGAGCTGATCATCCGAATCGTGCAGATGCTCTCGCGCCTCTGCGGCCCGCCGCGGTAATGGGTCGTGAATACGCTATCATCGCGAGCGATGATCGTTGAGACGGCGGCGACTCCTGCGGCGGATTGGCCCTATCCGGATTATTACCGGGAATGGCTGGATGAGCTGGTTGCGCACCCCAAGAGGAAATGGCGCGGTTGGTCAAAGGGAGGTCTTCTGTACGCCTTCCGCAATGAGACCGGGTTGAACGCCGCACAAGCGGACCCGATCTTCAAGGACTACTGCAAGCGCAACAAGTTCAGGTTGCCGTTCGCCGCGTGGGGCGAAATCGTTACCTTGGTCTTGATGGGGTTGGTGATCTTGAGTATCTATTTAATCGTCACTGGGGAGAAGATAGATCAATGGCTCGATCATCGTCATCACGGTGGCTTGTTGTACTTCGGCGCGCTTTGGTATCTCCCCCGGGTACTTGCGTACAGTCTGCGCGCGCCTCGTACTCCAGTGGGAACATGGACGGCGGTTGTCGGCAGCGCAGCCGTCGGATTCATCTATTGGGGCTGGCTCAGCGAACGGCCATTCATGGCCGCCGCAGGGATCACTTTGGTCGCGGTTGCGCACCTGCTGAGGCTGACAGGGGTGATGCGCTATCGCTGGTATGGGCTCAATGCTATGACGGCGAAACGGCATGAAATGACCATGGGCAGCGCCGGATTCATCGCCTTTATTCTTTTTTTCTTGCTTCTGATCGCCTGCGCTTTCGTTGTCTTCCGGCTCAGCATCAGGCCCTTTTTTGCCGAGCCGCTGCTCATTTTCGCCGCATTCTTTTTCGATTACACAGTCTCGAAGCTGGATGCGAAAGATGAAAACGGCTTCACGCCGCTGATGGTGGCGGTGATCGGCGAACGCACGACGGAAGTACGCAAGTTGCTCGCAGTGGGAGCCAACCCCAACATCAAATCGCGCGACCGGCGGACCGCGCTCGATTTTGCGCTCGCGAGTGGCGACAGCGGGCTCATCGCGGCCCTGCAAGCGGCGGGCGCGGTGGCGGCCGGGCGGTCAGCGCCTTCCAGCGAAGCGCAACTCCCGACTGGAGAAAGTTTGACCGAACTCAATCAGCATGACCTCTGGGCACGCAAGGCAATGCGGCGCGCCGTGGAATGGCTCCCTGATTCCGGCGACGCGGAGATCGACGAGGCGCGGTTCCAATCGTTCGACGCGGCGTTTACCGAAAATGATCTGCCGCTGGCGCTCGATGCGCTGGAAACGCTCGGTAAACAATTCCCGCCGCCCGCCGATTTCTGGTGTGCACTCGAGGATGCCGCGGATCATCTCGGCCAGGCCGAAACCGCCATCCGCTGCCGCGCCCGCGCGGAGGGTTGAGGTCGTACACTTCTCCGCAAAGTGGATTGCCGCAGCAGCCCTCAGCTGAGCGGCCCGCTGAGGCGGGACAGCATCTGTACGATGCGGATTAGAAGTTCGCGGCGAGCTTGATATCCCGCGTCGCTCAGGATGTGGCGGTTGTGGAGAAGTTCCAATGCTCCGGCGCATTCCATTGCGCTGCCGTTGGCGATGCGGTAGAAGCGGCGCTTGTCGTCAGCGCCAAAGCGCCCCGAGCCTTCGGCGATATTGAGAACGATGCTTTCGCATGCTCGCAATAGTTGATCGCGTAAGTCGGCTGCGCCACGGACTTGGCGGAGGGGAACGAGTGAACGGTGGAATTTCACTGCGATGCGGTAAACATCGAGGCGTTCGCACTGGAAGTAGGGTTGAGAGATTGGGTTGTTCATGGGAAGCTCCTTGGTGGGGCGATTTGTTTGCCCTCACAACCCGAGCGGCAAACAAATCGCCCCGGCAAGGAGCTGTCCGGTGACCCTTCGAACCCGTTCCACGCACGCTTTCGCATTACGCTGCTTCCGAATCTTGAATTTCCCTCGCAATCTTCGTGACATGTCTGCATGGCGCGAAGTTTGCGGATCGGAATCGGGGGCATGGTAACGCGAACGCGGAACGGGAAAAACGGAAACGGGTCAGAGGGGTGGTTCGCTACGATCTGCGCCGTTCCCGATCTTCCCGTTAAGCGTTCGCGTTCGCGTGTTCCCGCTCTTACTCTGAATTGAATTTCTCACGCAAAGTTCGTGCCATGTTCCCGCCTGACAGCCGCTCCACTGGAGCGTCTGCCTGCTCGCCCGGACGGCTCGCAGAGTCGGGGCCCTCATGGCGCGGAATTGGCGGATAGGTTCTTCAGGAATTCGGAGACACGGCAACGGCAACGTGAACGGGAAGATCGGGATCGGGTCAGAACGCCCGCCCGTGACCCGTTCTCTCCGTTAAGCGTTCGCGTTGCCATGCCCCCGCCACTTCATCTCAACCCTTCTTTATAATCTCTCTATGCAAGAACTCGTCATCCTCACCGGCCCCGGCGGTTCCGGCAAATCACTGGCGCTCAAGACTTTCGAGGATCTCGGTTTTTACGCCGTGGATAATTTGCCGGTCGGACTGCTGCCGCAGTTCGTGCAGCTCAGCCGCATCGCGGGCGAGGAGATTCGCCGAGGCGCGGTGGTGATTGACATCCGCGAGGGACGGCAGTTGGAGCAATTTCCCGAGGTATTCCGTGAGCTCGAACAGATCGCGGGACGGGTCAATGTCCTTTATCTTGACTGTCGCGACGAGATCCTGCTGCGCCGTTACCAGGAGACCCGTCGCCCGCATCCGCTCAGCCCGGGCGGCGATGTGGCCGCGGGCATCCGCGCCGAGCGGCTGGCGCTGGCGCCTTTGCAGGGACTCGCGAGCGCCATTCTCGACACTTCGGGGCTCACGGTGCACGAATTACGCGCGCATCTGCGCAAGCGCTACGGTGCCGGCCAGAACGATGCCCCGGTGCCTTTCGCTGTGCATCTCATTTCATTCGGCTTCAAGCATGGGTTGCCGCCGGAAGCCAGCCTGGTGTTCGATGTCCGCTTCCTCTCCAATCCCTACTTCGTCGAGGGGCTGCGCGAACTGAGCGGCCGTGACGCACCGGTCGCCGATTATTTACGCAAACAGCCGGAAACTTTGGAGATGTTGACGCGGCTGGATTCTCTCTTGGAATTCCTGCTGCCCCTCTATGAAAAAGAGGGCAAGGCCCAGCTCGCCATCGCGGTGGGCTGCACCGGCGGCCGCCATCGCTCGGTGTTCCTGGTCGAGGCGCTGCGCGAGGCGCTGCTGAAAAAGGGCTATCACCCGTCACTCATGCACCGCGACATGGAACGGGTGTGATGAGTTAAGGATGAAGGCGGATGGATAAAGGATGAGTAGGGACGAGAGGCGTGTGAAATTTTTCTTCAGCTTTCGTCTTTCATCGTTTCGCCTTCATCCTTCCGCCTTTCTCATACTCAGCCTTCTTCCTTGTTTTCATCTTTCGCGCTGCCCAACTCATCCGGCTCCGTCGGGCGGTTCTGCTTGAGTTTGTCGAGCAACCCTTCGAGATGCATGGCCTTCACTTCGGTTTCGTCGTAGATGAAATGCAATTCGGGGGTGACTCGCATTTTGAGTTCGCGCCCGACCATGGAGCGGAAATGGCCGGCCGCCTTGAGCATGGCCGCTTCAGCGTCCGGGCGGTCGGCCGGATCGTGAAGCAGGTAAAAAACCCGGGCATGCGAGAGATCAGGGGAGGGCTTGACCTCGGTGATGGTGACCAGTTGCAGGCGCGGATCGCGCAGCGCGATGAATTCGCGGGCGATCAGTTTTTGCAGCAAGCTGGCGACTTTTTCCTGGCGGATGGACATGGTTTACCTAGTGTGGTGCGGCAAGCAGATTGTAACAAATAAAAACGAGGGATTTTTTCGCAATGCAAGGAACGACGCTTCGCGCGAGAGCGCGAAGTCACCATCAGACATCGTAAGCGAGGAGAGACGAAGCAGTGCGGAAAAAGACCCGTTTTTATGTTACAAGATGAGTGACGCACCACACTAGTTCGCCGCCGCCGATTCCGCGGTGGCGGCGATCATTTCGATGACGAAGGCCTCGATGGCGTCGCCCGCCTTGACATCGGTGAAGCGCTCGAAACTCATCCCGCAGTCGAAGCCGGAGCGCACTTCGGTGACATCATCCTTGAAGCGCTTGAGCGAGGCGAGTTTTCCGGTGAACAACACCACGCCGTCGCGCAGCACGCGGTAGGTTGCGGCGCGGGTGGCTTTGCCCTCGGTGACCATGCAGCCGGCGATTTGACCGACCTTGGTGATCTTGAAAATCTCGCGCACTTCCGCGCGGCCGAGAATGGTTTCCTGTTCCTTGGGCTT
>JAYVQF010000250.1:0-5542 GCA_043777195.1 Thermoanaerobaculia bacterium | reverse complement strand
GGTGACTGCACACTCTCGTGTACAGCCTCGCGCCTCGCCATTCGGGCGACTCGGCAGTCATCTTTGCTACTGTTATTTCGTTGCGGCCCCTTAGGGCGTCGCGCCCGTTAACATTGCGCTTTGTAAATCAGGAGTTCGCCTTGACCGAATCCGCGCCGCTGCTCGTCACCCCGCTCAACGCTGAACATCGCCGCCTCGGCGCCCGCATGGTGCCGTTCGGCGGCTGGGACATGCCGGTGCAATATGCCGGCATCATCGAGGAACACCGCGCCGTGCGCAACGCGGCGGGGTTGTTCGATGTCTCGCACATGGGGGAGATTGAGGTGGAAGGCCCCGGCGCCGAAGCGCTGCTGCAAAAGCTGACCTGCAACGATGTCACTAAATTGCTGCCCGGCCGTGCCCATTACACCGGCCTTTTGAACGAACGAGGCACATTTCTCGATGACATCCTCATCTACAAACGCGGCGCGGAAAAATATCTGCTGGTGGTCAACGCCGGGAACACCGACAAAGACTGGGCTTGGATCGAAGGCCATGCCAAAACCGCGGGCGTCCATGCGGAAAACCGCTCGGCCCAGTGGGCGCAGATCGCCTTGCAGGGGCCGCGCGCCGTCGCCATTCTCCAGCCGCTCACCCCCACCGACTTGTCCCTCATCAAATATTACGGATTCGCGGAAGGGGTAGTGGATGGCGTGCCCCTGATGATTTCGCGCACCGGCTACACCGGCGAAGACGGTTTCGAATTGTATTGCCCCGCCGAAAGCGCCGCGCAGCTCTGGCGCAAATTGCTGGAAGCCGGCGCGGCGCAGGGAATCAAACCCTGTGGCCTGGGCGCGCGCGACACCCTGCGACTTGAAGCCGCGATGTGTCTCTACGGTCATGACATCGATGAAACCCGCACCCCGGTTGAAGCCGACCTCAACTGGATCGTGAAGCCCGGCAAGGGCGATTTCATCGGCCGCGACGCGCTGGTCAAACAGCAAAGCGACGGCACCACTGAAACTTTGGTCGGGTTTGAAATGGTGGACCGCGGCATTCCCCGCCAGCACTATCCCGTCCTCAAGAATGGCGAAAAAATCGGCATCGTGACCTCCGGCACGCACGCGCCCCACCTCGGGAAACCGCTCGGCCTGGCCTATGTCGCCAAAGCGCACAGTGCGGTCGGCACCGAAATCGAAATCGACCTGCGCGGCAAATCTGCAAAAGCGGTCGTTGTCAGCAAGCCCTTCTACAAGCGGGCGAAGTAAAAATTTTTCATGAGTCAGATTTTCTGGGAAAAAGGTGCGGCATTCAGCGGCAAACGACAGATGGCATGCCTCGGTTGAGACTGAGCGTATGGATGGAATGGGAAGTCTATGCGTCATTTTTTCTGCAGGGTTTAGAATAACCGCTCATGTCGCGGCTTTTTCCCACGGGCAATTTCAAGGGGCGGCTGGAAACCCTCGGGCTGCCGGAGATCCTGGAATATCTCCGCATCTCGCGGCGCACCGGCCTGCTCACCCTCAATAGCGGCGAGCTGGAGAAGGCGCTGCATTTCATCGAGGGCAATGTGGTCTTCGCGCAGAGCAACGCCCCTGAAGACCGACTCGGCGACATCCTCCTGCATCTCAAAAAGATCACGCAGGAGCAATATGATGAATCCGCCCGGCGCATCGGCCCCGGCAAACGGCAAGGGCGGATCCTGGTTGAGATGCAGGCGCTCAGCCCGAAGCAGCTCTGGGAGGTCGTGCGCGATCAGATCAAGCTGATCGTCTATTCCCTGTTTGACTGGCATGAAGGGCAGTTCCGCTTTTTTGACGGCGCGATGCCCGCCTCGGAGAGCATCACCGTGGATGTGTCCATCGCCGAGCTGGTGCTGGAAGGGCTGCGCCGCACCAAGCGGGTGGAGATATTTCACGACAAGATTCCCAACGACCTGGTGGTTTTCGAGCGCTCGATGCCCAAGGATCGGCCCCGCAATCTGGTTTTTGAGGAGCACGAGAAATACATCTTCAAAAAAGTGGACGGCATCGCCCCGGTGCGCGATCTCGTCGCCGGCTCCGACATCGGCCCCGCGGAAACCCTGCGGGTGCTGTATATCTTTTTCACCCTCGGATTTCTCAAGGTCAAGGGGCAGTTGCGGCCGCTGGGGCCGCCGCCCGAAGAGCGCGAACGGCTGATGGCGGTCATCGCCGAATACAACGAGATGTACGGCTTTCTCTACCGCTACCTGCTGCGCGAAGTGGGTCCGATCACCGACAATCTCGCGAAAATTTATCTCGATGAAGTGCGCAAGTCTTACGGCGATGTCCTGCGCGGCCTGGATTTTGACGGCGAGGGCCGCTTGCCCGCCGACAAACTCGCCGCGCAGGCGCAGGAATTGCCGGAACGGAGCGAGGCGCGGCTCGTCGAGACGCTCAACGAACTGCTCTATGCGCTCCTGCTGGCGGTGCGTAAAACCCTGGGTGCCGAGCATGAACAGAAAGTCATGCGCGTGCTCAAGGATATTCGCGGCGATGCCTTTTCGGCCCAGAGCGGCAAGTTGTAGATCGGGCGAAAACGCGCGCCGCCTCTCGTGAAAATCGTTCCCATTCTTCCCGACGCGCCCGACGCAGCCGCTGTCGCCCCGGTCTTGCTGGCGTGGTACCGGGCGGGTCATCGGGATCTGCCGTGGCGCAGAACCCGCGATCCCTATGCGATCTGGGTCAGCGAGATCATGCTGCAGCAGACGCAGGTGGAGACGGTGATCCCCTATTACGAACGCTGGCTTGCCGATTTTCCGACGCTGGCGAAATTGGCCGGGGCGACTGAGGAACGGGTGCTCAAGCACTGGCAGGGGCTGGGTTATTACGCGCGGGCGCGCAATCTCCATGCGGCGGCGCGGGAAATCTCGGAAAAATTCGGGGGCGCGTTTCCCCGCCGTCATGAAGACATCCTGGCCCTGCGCGGCATCGGCCGCTCGACCGCCGGGGCGATCGCGGCGTTGTCCTTCGGCGACCGCACCCCCATTCTCGACGGGAATGTGAAACGGGTGATCGCCCGCCTCACCGCCGACGCGGGCGACCCGGTAAAGCCGGCCACCCTTCGCCGCTGGTGGACCGTCGCGGATTCCCTGCTGCCGCTCACCCCGCACGATAACCGCGATTATGCCAACGCCATCATGGAACTCGGCGCCACGATTTGTCTGCCGAAAAACCCCGCCTGTCTTTTTTGCCCGCTGAACACGCGCTGCGCCGGCTTTCGCAGCGGCCGTCCCGCTGATTTTCCCGCGCCGAAAAAGGCGAAGGCGCGGCCGCACCGTCACTGGCTGGCGATTTTCGTACAGCGGCGTGACGGCGCATTTCTCGCCCGAAGGCGGCCCGGCGTGGGGCTGTGGGGTGGACTGTGGGACTTGCCCACCATCGAGTGGACGGGGCGGGGGCTGGCCCGGAGAATCGCGGCGGATTTCGCGGAACGGCGCTGGGGCAGTCCGGGGCCGCTCAAGGGGCGGGCCGCGCTGATCCAGCACGCCTTCACCCACTTCGACCTGACCCTGACGGTCGTGCGCGTTGCCGTGCGCCCGGGCTTGCTCGTCGGGCCGTTGCCGGACGGCGCCCAGTGGCTTGATTTTCGCGCCATGCGCGCCAAGCCGTTGCCCAAGCCCTATGTCGCGCTATTGGATGCGTTGCAGCAGAAGCGGCTGCGGTAGGGAGTATCACCGTCCTCCGGGCCCTCCGGCTATTTTCGGGTGAAATCCCCGATCCGCAGCCGGTCATCGGAATCGAGATGCGTGAAATGAACGCCGTAAACCCGGCCTTTCTGATTTTTTCGCTCTTCCGCCTCGCGCACGATGAGCGCTGAAGCTTTGATGGGGCGCGAATCGCCCGGCAGAGTGAATTGCAGCTCCAGGGGCGACCCGATGACCATCTCTTTTTCGGTGAGCAGCAGCAGGCCGCGGCGCGAGAGGTTAAGAGTTTGGGTGAAAAACGGCCGTTCGCCGGTGGGCAGATCAATGCGCGCCTTGATCATCAACCTGATTTCCTTGCGTTCGGCGAATTCCCCGAATCGGGCGAGCACCGCCTCCAGCCGTTCGCGGCTGACTGGCGCGATCAGGTAATCATTGATGCCGGCTTTCAGGCCTTCGTGAATCAGCGCCTGGTTTTTCGCCTCGGCGATGGCTACGACGGAAGTCGCGTGGCATTTGCTCCCGGCTTTCTCCCGCAGGTAATACATCAGGTGCTCGGGCTTCAGGTCCGGAAGCGGCAACTGAATCAGCGCCAGCCGGTAATCATGCTGATTGCAGTGCTGCACAGCGGAATTTCCGTCAACGGCACGATGAACGATGAGTTTTCCCGCGGGTCCGGCCTCTTCAATGGCGAGGTTGGGACAATTGACGAGCAGGATGCGGATCGCGGCAAGAGAGGCCATCGGCGGAAGTTTAACCCGCCTGCCCGCAGTTTCGGTCAGGAAACTATCTTGGGAAATCCGCCCCCCGTAAAATCACCGCCGTGATTGATTTCGACCTGTCCCCGCTGCTGGAAGAACTCGAACGCAGCCGCCCTTATCTGCATGACGCGCTGATGATCACGGTCAGCGCGCTGCTGTTTTATGCCTTGGGCAAGCTGGTGCGCTGGATCATGCGCCGCCGCGCGCGCCGGGTGGTGCCGGGGCCAGAGGGTGAATGGGGCCGGGAAATGCTCTTCTCCACCCGCCGGGTGCTGACCCCGCTCATGACCCTGATTGGCGCCTACATCGCTTTTCGTTATGTGGGTCGTCATCATCCCGAACGCTATCACGGCAGCCTAGCGGCTGAATACCTTTCGGGTTTTCTCTATGTCGCCATCCTGATCTTCAGCCTGTGGTTTGCCATTCGCGTGGTGAAGGTGTGGCTGGGCTGGTACCGCATTCATCTGATCGGCCATGCCGGCGGGGAGGGGCTGGCCCGCGATGTGCGCCCGGTCATCCTGGGCGCCGAGCGGGTGCTCAAAGTGCTGCTCATCACCTGTGCGGTGATCGTGGCGCTGCGCCATTTCAAGCAGGATGTCTCCTCGCTGGTGGTGTCTCTGGGCATCGGCTCCATCGCCATTGGCCTTGCGGCGCAGGACACCTTCGCCAACATGCTGGCCGGCTTTTTGATCCTGATGGACCGCCCCTTTTCCCTCGGCGACCGCATCCAGCTCTCCACCGGCGAACTCGGCGATGTCATCCACATCGGCTTCCGCTCGACACAATTGCGGCTGGGCAGCGGCGCGCTGCTGATTGTCGCCAATCGCGAACTGGCGCAGGCGCGGCTGACCAATCTTTCCACCGAAGAAAAAAAACTGCGCGTCAGCCTTGAATTCTGCCTTCCGCTCGACGCCGATGACGAAGCCCTGCGCGCCGCCGCCGCGCGTGCGGGCGCGGACAGCGCCTCATTCGCCGACGATCCGCAGGTGGAAGTGCGGCTCAAGGGCATCGACGGCGCGCGCCGTTATTCCATCTCCGTTTGGGCGCACGACGCGCGCCATCGCGGCGAGGCGGTGGATCTCCTCGGCCGCCGCCTGCTCGCGGAATTCGCGGCGGCGGGGCTGATGATCGTGCCGGC
>JAYVQF010000249.1:0-5569 GCA_043777195.1 Thermoanaerobaculia bacterium | reverse complement strand
GCCGGTGCGAAGTTGGATGCCATGCTGCGGATGGGCAAGAGCAAACCCTGGCAGGAAACGCTCGTCGCAATGACCGGCGACCAGGGCGCCGACGCGAGCGCCATCCTCGACTACTTCGCCCCTTTACAAAAGTGGCTCGACGAGCAGAATGCCAAAAACGGCGTGAAGGTGGGATGGTGATGGGGAGCTGCAAAGGAGACACAATGATGCGATTGTCAGCCAAAATTTTCACTTTCGGGCTGGTTGCGGTGGTCGCGTTGGACGCCGCTGCCAAAGAGCGGGAAATCACCCTCGCGCAACTGATGAGCGTGCCGTTCCCGGAAAATCTCGTCGCCGCGCCTCATCAGGGGCTCGTCGCCTGGACCTTCAACGACCGGGGCGCACGCAATATCTGGGTCGCGGCCGCGCCGGATTACAAGGCCCGGGCCGTGACCGCATACACCGGGGATGAGGGTCAAGCCTTGAGCAATCTGCTATTCACCCAAGAGGATCACGCTCTTGTCTATGTTCGGGGCGGCGCGGGCAACGCGGAAAAAGAAATTCCGAATCCCGCCAGTAGTCCGGCCGGCGCGGAACAGGCGATCTGGATGGTTCCGTTAGCCGGCGGTGAACCCAAACGAATTGCCGAGGGAAACATGCCGGAGGTGTCGCCAAGCAGAAAAGGCATCGCCTTTATCAAAGGCGGGCAGATCTGGTTCGCTTCGCTCCTGGGCGATGATCCGCCACGGCAGTTGATTCATGCCCGAGGTGTGGCGAAAACTTTGCGCTGGTCGCCGGATGGCGGCAAGCTCGCCTTTGTCAGCCAGCGCGAGCGGCACGGCTTCATCGGCATTTACGACTTCGCGGCTAATTCTCTGCTCTGGCTGGATCCCAGCGTGAATTCTGATCAGAGCCCCACCTGGTCACCGGATGGCAAGGCACTGGCATTCATCAGCTTCCCGGCGAAATCAGCAGAAGATGAGCTCCTGTTCGTGCCCAAACGCTCGGGCACTCCGTGGTCCATTTGCGTAGCCGATGTCATGAAGGGCACAAGCCGTGAGGTGTGGCGGGCCAAGCCGACTATGGGAAGCTTACTGTTCACAGGCGGCAAAGACCCAATCCTATTCTGGGGCGACGGCCATCTGGTTTTTTCCTGGGAACGGGACGGCTGGAGACACCTCTACACGATGAATCCCCAGGGGGGTGAGGCGGAGCTGCTCACCCCGGGAGAATTTGAGGTTGATAATGTCGTCATAACGCCGGACGGCAAGGCGCTGCTGTTCAATTCAAATCAAGGTGACTCGGAGCGGCGCCATTTGTGGCGCGTTCCCGTAGCGGGCGGCAAACCCGTACTCTTGACTCCCGGTACGGGCATCGAGTGGTCGCCGGTCCCCGCCGGCGATGGCAAGACGATGGTTTTCCTCCGTTCCGACGCCCGTCATCCCGCGCACCCCGCGCTGCTTGCCAGCGACGGCCCACCACGCGACCTGGCGCCCGAGACCATGCCGGCTGATTTCCCCGCAGGCGCACTTGTGGCGCCGGAGCCCGTGACTTTCCAGGCTGTGGACGGAATGACTATTCACGGCCAACTATTCCGCCCCGCCTCCCGTCATCCTGGCGAACGCCATCCCGCCGTGGTCTATTTCCACGGCGGTTCCCGAAATCAAATGTTGCTGGGCTGGCACTACGGGCTTTACTACCACAATGCCTACGCGCTGAACCAATACCTGGTCAGCCGCGGTTACGTCGTCCTTTCGGTCAATTTTCGCAGTGGAACAGGCTATGGGATGGAGTTCCGTGAGGCTTTGAATTACGGCGCTTCCGGAGCCAGCGAGTTCAATGATGTGCTCGGCGCCGGCCGCTACATGCAGAGCCGCATCGATGTGGATGGCAAGCGCATCGGCGTCTGGGGCGGATCTTATGGCGGCTTTCTGACGGCCCTGGGACTCGCGCGCGCTTCGGATCTGTTCGCTGCGGGAGCTGAAATTCATGGCATCTACGACTGGAACCAAGTGATCCATTTTCAAGTCCCGGGCTATGACCCGCTTCGCTATCCAGAACTGGCGCGCGTGGCCATGGAGGCTTCTCCGATGGCCTCAGTGAAGAGCTGGCGCTCGCCTGTGCTTCTCATTCACGGTGATGATGATCGTAACGTGCCCTTCACCGAGACCGTGGATCTGGCCATCGCCCTTCGCAAGCAAGATGTTCCTTTCGAGGAGTTGATTTTTCCGGATGAGGTGCATAGTTTCCTACTGTACCGCAATTGGTTGAGAGCTTATGAAGCGACCGCAGACTTTTTCGACCGCCGAATGGCAAAGCATTGACCTGCGCTGCGATTGGCTGCATATCGGCGATTTGGAACAACCCGATGCACGCGTGTGCTGAATGCCGCGATAGGGACAGACGCCAGGACGGTAAAATCACCCGCGAACCATGTCACTGACACCCGGCGCCCGCATCGGTCCCTATGAAATCCTCTCCCCGCTCGGCGCGGGCGGGATGGGCGAGGTTTACCGCGCGAAGGACACCCGGCTGGACCGCGAGGTGGCGATCAAGGTGCTGCCGGAATCCACCGCGAAAGATCCCGAGGCGCTGGCACGGTTTGAACGCGAAGCGAAAGCCGTCGCGGCGCTTTCTCATCCCAATATACTTGCGCTCCACGATGTGGGCAAAGAAAACGATGTCGTCTACTTTCTACCCGCCTCGCCCCCGACAATCGAACGATCTACTTCATCGCCACCGAGAACGAAGCCGACATCTGGATGATGACACTGCCATGACCCGCTGCTCGTCATGCTCCGCTGAAACTGACGCCGCCAGCCGGGTCTGTCCGGCATGCGGCGTCTCGCTGGACCTGCTGTCTTCGCCCACCGTGTCAATGCCGGAGCGGATGAGCCCGGCGCCGGGTTCGCCGCGGCCGCATGGCAATCCGTCGCGCGGGCCTCTGGCGCAGGGTCGCTTTCTTCCGGGAACGCTGCTGGGCGGACGCTACCGCGTGGTCGGGATGCTGGGACGCGGCGGGATGGGCGAGGTTTACCGGGCCGACGACACCAAACTGGGCCAGGTTGTGGCGCTGAAATTTCTGCCGGAAACGCTGACTCACGACGCGGATCGTCTGGAAAGTTTCCACGCCGAGGCCCGCATCGGGCGGCAGGTCTCGCACCCGAATGTCTGCCGCATTTACGATCTCGTCGAGCTGGACGGCCTGCACTGCCTTTCGATGGAGTATGTGGATGGCGAAGACCTCGCCACGCTGCTCAAGCGAATCGGCCGGCTGCCTTCGGACAAGGCGGTTGAAATCGCGCGGGATCTTTGCGCGGGGCTGGCCGCGGCCCACGACAAGGGCGTCATCCACCGCGATTTGAAACCGGCCAATGTGATGATTGACGGCCAGGGGCGGGCGCGCATCACGGATTTCGGTTTGGCGGCGCTGGCCGAAGAGACCGGCGGGGAGGGGCTGGTCGGCACGCCCGGCTACATGGCCCCCGAACAGCTGGAGGGAAAACCGGCCTCGATCCGCAGCGATATTTTTGCGCTGGGTCTCATTCTTTACGAGACATTCACCGGCAAGCGGCGGTTTGAAGCGAAGACCCTTGCGGAACTTAAGTCGCTGCATGCCAACAGCAAGCCGACAAACCCGTCAAGCAGCGCGCGGGATATTCCTCCCGCAGTGGAGCGGGCGATCCTGCGCTGCCTTGAAAAAGAGCCGGGAGCTCGGCCCCTGTCTGCGCATGCCGTGATGGCCGCTCTTCCGGGCGGCGATCCGCTCCAGGCGGCGCTCGCCGCCGGTGAGACACCGTCGCCCGCCATGGTTGTCGCCGCCGGGAAAGTGGGCGACCTTCAACCGGGCATCGCGTGGGCCAGCCTGCTGGCGGCCCTGGCCGGCCTAATCCTTCTTACTTTCCTGGCGAGCCGGACGACCATGATCGGGAAGGTGCGGCCCGGCAAGCCGCCCGAGGCACTCACCGAGAAAGCCCGGGAGATCCTGGCGAAGCTCGGTTACAGCGAACCGCCGACGGACAGCGCCGGGATATTCCAGTTCGACGCTGACTACCTGAATTACATCGAGGCGCATGACCGGTCTGCGGGCCGTTGGGAAAAAATTGACGCGGTCCGGCCCGGGCCTTTGCAGTTCATCTACCGCCAGAGCCCCCGCAAGTTGCTGGCGCTGCGCCGCGAGGGAATCGGACTGCCCGGTCCATCAGAGGTTGGAAGAATCAAACGGGACGACCCGCCCGTCACGCTTCCCGGCATGAGCGAAGTGGTCATGGATCAACGCGGCGATTTGATCGGTTTCCGCGCAGTGCCGCCGCAGCTCGACCCGTCACCGGCCACAGGGGATCCCGACTGGGCGATTCTGTTCGGCGCGGCCGGGCTGGACACGGGCGCCTTGACGCCCGTTGCGCCGCGCTGGGCGGCGCCGGTTGATTCAGACCGCAAGGCAGCGTGGGACGGCGCTTACGCAGGCCAGCCAGAGATCCCCGTCCACGTCGAGGCGGCCGCGTATCACGGCAAACCCGTCTGGTTCGAAGTTCAGGGACCCTGGGTGCGACCCGTCGCGGCGGGCGGTTCACGGAACATTCTGGGCGGCCTCGCCTGGATCCTCCTCTGTCCATTCATTGGCGCGCTCGTGGCGATGATCATCCTCGGCCGCAGAAACATGCGTCTTGGACGCGGAGACAAACCGGGCGCGCTGCGGCTGGCCGGTTTTCTGTTCATCTCCACAACGCTGGCTCTGTTGCTGCGTGCCGATCATGTTGCATTGCTGATCTCCGAGTTCAGTCTCGTGCTCAACATGTTGTCGCAGGCGCTTTTCTGGTCGGCTCTGGTGTGGATCTCATACATCGCGCTCGAACCGATTGCCCGCCGCCGCTGGCCGACGCTGCTCATCGCCTGGAGTCGGCTCCTGGCCGGCCGCTTCCGGGATCCGCTCGTCGGCCGCGATGTCCTCCTGGGCGGGATCACAGGCATCGCCCTCACTCTGGTGGCTCACCTTGCCGCCCTCATTTCGCCTTGGTTCGGCCGGCTCCCGCCGATGCCCGAGGGACTCCTCTTCCCGACTGTGGGCAGCGTGCGCCACCTGGCCTATCATTTTTTTCTGACCCCATTTTTCTGCGTCCTCCTTGGCGTCGGTGGGCTGATCGGCCGGTACTTTTACGGCGCCATCTTCCGCTGGCGCTGGCTTGCCCTGGCGGTTCAGTTCTCCATCACTTATTTTTTCTTCGCCATGATGATTAACGCTTACGATCCATGGTCGCTGCCCGCCGCGCTTATCACGGCGATCTGGCTCGCCGTGCTGCTGCGCGTCGGCGTGCTCGCTTCATGCGCGAGCGTTTTCTTTTTTTTCCTGTTGAAATCCGTCACGCCGCTGACGCTCGATTTCTCCGCCTGGTACGCGGGACAGTCGCTGCTCTGCCTGACCGCGTTGAGCACGCTGCTCATCTGCGGCTTCTACGTTTCTCTCGGGGGAAAGCCCCTCTTCGGCCGCGCGTTTCTTGAAACGGAAGACGGCGGGGTTGCAGATGATCGAGCTCACCACATCCCGTAAAGTATCCCCGAAATGCCCCTGGCCTCTGGCACACATTTGGGT
>JAYVQF010000248.1:0-5686 GCA_043777195.1 Thermoanaerobaculia bacterium | reverse complement strand
TCATCGGCATTGAAGACCGGCCGGGATTTCTCAGACAATTTCCGCCCGGTGTCAAGCGGCTCGCGGCCAAGAATTGGGAAGATCCGCAGTGGGCGCCGCCGGCGATGGACGCGGCCAGTTATTGCCTGATCGCCACGCGCTGTCACGACACCGACCTGGCGGTTTTGAAAAAACTCGTTGCTCAAAAACCGGCTTATCTCGGCCTGATCGGCTCGCGCACCAAGCGCAAGGCCATGGAGAAGGGCCTGCGCGCCGCAGGCTTGCCGGCGGGGGCGAAGGATTTCACTTCTCCCGCCGGCCTCGCCATCGGCGCGGAGACCCCGGCCGAGATCGCGCTCTCGGTGCTGGCTGAAATTATCGGCCTTCGCCGGCAGGCGTCAGCGGGCGGGAAAAAATAATTCCGGCTGCAACATGAGCACCAAGAAAATCGGCCGCGCCTTCGCCGTCGTGCGCCGCCAGGCCGGCCGCGCCGCTTCTTTGTTGCCCGGCCGCCGGCGCACGCCGCGGCCCCGCGGCAATCCGCTGCGCGCGCTGCTCAGTTTTCTGGAGACGGCCAGCCAGCTGCCTTCCGCCGACGCCCTCACGGGTGAAGCGCTTGCCACCATCGCCCCGCAGTATCACTACGAACTCGGCGGCATCCACCTGCTGGATGAGACCGGCCAATTGCTGCTGATGCGCGCGCATTACGGCTCACCGCCCGAACTGGTCACCCGCACCCGGCAACTGCGCTTGGGCGACGGCATCGCCGGCCGCGTCGCTCGCGATGGCATCGCCCGGTTGGCGCGCATCCCGGGCAGCGGCATGCTGCCGGCCGCCACCGAGGCCGCCTTGGCGGCGTCCGGCATTCGCCATCAATACACCGTACCCCTGCAGGCGCACGGCCGCATGCTGGGAACCCTGAGTCTGTCGGCCCGCCGCCGCGACCCGCCGAAGGCCGCAGAGCGCGGAGAAATTCAAGCTTTTGCCCAGGCGCTGGCGCTGGCGCTGGAATTACGCCGCCGCGTGGATCTGACCGAAAGCGCCGCCGCCCAGGCGGAAACCGTGATTGTTCATTCCGGCGACATGATCGGAGCGCTCAGTCCCGAAGGGCTCATCCTCGAAATGAATCCCGCGGGGCGTGCGCTGCTTGGCGCCGCGCAGGAAGGCCAGGCGCTCACTGACTTCGTCGACCGGCGCGATCGCGAATCATTGCGGGCGGCGCTGACCACAGGCCGCGCCCAGACCCTGCAGATTCGCCGTCCGGCGGCGGTTGAGCGCGACGCCGTCTGGCTGGAGATCAGCCTGACGCCCCCCGCGCCGTGGCGAAATCGCGCGGGCGCGGCCAGCAAGGCCGTCGTCGCCACCGGGCGCGACATCAGCGAACGCAAACGCGTCGAACTGGAGCTGGCCCGTCGCAATCAGGAACTCTTCGCGCTCAACAAAGTTTCCGCCCTCGCCGCCACGCAGACCACGCTGAAGGCGCGGCTGCCCGAATTGCTGGACCGCTGTCTCAAGCTGGCGGGCTGCGACAGCGGCGGCCTTTACCGTCTCAGCACGCGCACCGGGGAACTGATCGGTCTCGTCAATCAGGGTTACGGCAAAGGTTTTCTCGCTGGCCGCCATTTTCACCGCATTTCTCCCGGCGAAGGGACGCTGGGCGAATTGGCGCTCGCGGGAGAAGTGGTGGTGGTGGACGATCCGGGCAAATTTCTCCCGGCTGCCGCCGCAGCGGCGCTGCAAAAGGAGGGCGTCAAGTGCGGCATCGCGATTGCGCTGCGCTCGGGCGAACGCACCCATGGCCTTCTCACCCTCACCCACCACCGGACGCGCACCTTCGACACTTACGAACTCTCGCTCATCGCCACGCTCGCGCACCAGCTCGGCGCCGCCTTCGAAACCCAATCGCTGCTCACTGAAACCGGCAACCGCCTGCACGAATTGCAATTGCTGTATGCGCTGGGCCGCACCCTGGCGCAGACCCTCGAACTGGACGGCCTGCTCAAAGCGACCGTTGCGCACCTGCGCCAGCTGATGTTGATGGACGGCAGTTTCATCTGGCTGCGCGAGGGGACGGATCAGCTCCGCATCGCCGCCGCCAGCGAGGGTCACGAACCGCTGGTGGGTTTCAGCGCCCGTCTGACCGACCGCGGTGTGGCGGCGGAAGCGGTGCGCCGGGGCGAACCGGTCACCAGTGCTTCGCCGCGCGAACGGCGAAAAATCCAGCGCTCCCTGCTGGAAAAATCGGGGATGGAGGCGGTGCTCGCGGTGCCGCTCATCGTGCGCGGCGAGGCCATCGGCGCGCTGGTATTCGGCCGCCGCAACGCCGCAGTGTCATTCACCACCGACGAACAGCGCCGCGCCATGACCATCAGCCAGCCGGTCGCCATCGCCCTCGACAACGCCCGCCTGTTCGACGCGACGCAGCGCCAGCAGGCCGCACTCAAGGCGCTCTCCACGGAAGTTCTGCGCGCGCAGGAAGAAGAGCGCCGCCGCCTCTCACGCGAATTGCACGACGGCGTGGCGCAGTCGGCCAGCGCGCTCAGGCTGTCCCTCACCGCGCTGCGCGCCAAGCTGGCGAAAATCGCGCCCCCCTCGGTGCTGAGAGAATGCGACGAATTGATCCTCATCGCCGGCGACAGCGCCACCGAGGTGCGCCGCCTCTCCGCCGATCTGCGGCCGCCGATTCTCGATGAGTTGGGACTGCTGCCCACCCTCCGGGCGCATGTGGAAACCATGCAGCGGCGCAGCCGCCTGCGCATCGAATTCACCGCCGGCGAACTGCCCAAGCTGCCCGCGGGTTACGACATCAATCTCTACCGCATCGCCCAGGAGGCGCTCACCAATGTCATCAAGCACGCCAAGGCCCGCCACGCGCGGGTCAAGCTGGCGGCGGATCACGGCAAGGTGCGCCTGGAAATCACCGACGACGGGGCCGGCTTCGATCCCGCCACGGTTCACCCGTCCGACCAGGGCGGCCTCGGCCTGCTCGGCATGCGCGAGCGGGCCGCGCTCTTCGGCGGCACCCTCGAAATCCACAGCGAACCGGGCGCCGGCTGCCGTTTGGTCATCACCGTGCCATTGCCGGACGCACCCTCGCCCCGCCGGTAAAATCCACGCATGGATTTACCGGCGATTCAAGCGGCATTGCGCGCGGCGGCATTGGACGGCTGGCTGTTTTACGATTTCCGCCATTCCGATCCGCTGGCCTGGCGGATACTCGGGCTGGATGCGGCCTTTGCGAAATCCGGCGCCCACACCACGCGCCGCTGGTTTTATTACCTGCCCGCGCAGGGCGAACCAGTCAAGCTCAATCACGCCATCGAGCCCCACGCGCTGGCCGCGCTGCCCGGCGTCCAACGGATCTATTCGCGCTTCACCGAGATGCGCACGCAGTTGGAGGAAACCCTGCGCGGCGCGAAAAAAATCGCCATGCAATATTCTCCGCTCGGCGCCATCCCCTATCTCGCGCGGGTGGACGGCGGCACCCTGGAGCTGGTGCGCGCCTGCGGCCCGGCGGTGGTCTCCTCCGGCGATCTGGTGCAGCGCTTCGAGGCGCTCCTCAATGCCCAAGAGCTCGCCTCGCATGAACGGGCGGCGGCGGGCTTGCGCGCGGTCGTGGACGAAACCTTCGCGGAAGTGACCCGCCGTCTGCGCGAAAAAATCCCCGCGAGCGAAAGCGACATCCAGGATTTCATGATGACGCGCTTCAAGGCGAAGCATCTCATCACCGATTTTCCCCCCATCGTGGCGCTCGACGCGCACGCCGCCGATCCCCACTATGCGCCAACGCGAGACGCCGCCTTTTCATTCGGCGACAACCGGCTGCTGCTCATTGATCTTTGGGCCAAAGAAGATCTTCCCGGTTCCATCTACGGCGACATCACCTGGACGGCGTGGACCGGCCCCGGCGCGATTCCCGGGGAATTGCAAAATATATTCGACGCGGTGGTGGCCGGTCGCGATGCGGGGATTGCGGCGGCCGATGAGGCCGCACGCACGAAGAACCGTATCACCGGAGGCTCGGTGGACGACGCCACGCGCGGCGAAATCTCCCGGCGCGGCTACGGCGAATTCTTCATTCATCGCACCGGCCATTCCATCAAGCAGGAAGTGCACGCCGCCGGCGCCAACATCGACAACTTCGAAAACCCCGACGATCGCGCGCTCCTGCCCGGCAGTCTCTTTTCCATCGAGCCGGGGGTTTATATTCCCGGCCGCTGGGGCATCCGCAGTGAGGTGGATGTCTATTTCGGCGAGCAAGGCGCCGCGCCCACCGGACTGCCCATTCAGACTGAACTGGTGCGTCTTCGCTGATTGCTTTTGAGATTCGGAAAACCGCTAAATACGCGAAACACGCGAAAGGGAATTGCGTGAAAACATGAATTCTGCAAAACCTCTATTTCTTATATTTTTTCGCGGTTAAATTCTTTATCTTTTGGAAAAGGATCATTCTCATGGGCAAAATTGCTTTCGTGTTTCCCGGACAGGCGTCGCAGGTGCCCGGCATGGGCTCGTGGTTTTACGAGAACCATACCGCCGCGCGCCATGCCTATGAGATATGCGACGCGGCGCTCGGTTTCAAACTTTCCGAGGTCTGCTTCACGGGAGACCCCGCCGTTCTTGCGCTCACCGAAAACACGCAGCCCACCATCCTCGCCACCTCGGTGGCGATTTATCACGCGGTGAAGGACAAATTGCCGCAGCCCGACTATGTCGCCGGCCATTCGCTCGGCGAGTATTCGGCGCTGGTCGCCGCCGGCGCGCTGGATCTCGCTGACGCGGTGAAGACCGTCCGCCTGCGCGGCCAGTTCATGCAGCAGGCGGTGCCGGTGGGCGAAGGGGCGATGGCGGCGCTCATCGGTCTCACCGCCGAGAAGGCGCAGGAAGCGTGCGACACCGCAGCCGCCGCGACCGGGCAGATCGTCACCCCCGCCAATCTCAACGCGCCGGGCCAGATCGTCATCGCCGGCCACAAAGGCGCCGTTGAGGCGGCCATGAAAGAAGCGAAAAGCCTCGGTGCCAAGCTCACCAAACTGCTCGATGTCTCCGCCCCCTTCCACTGCCCGCTCATGAAACCGGCGCAGGAGAAACTCGCCCCCGTGCTCACGGCATTGCGCTGGAATGACCCCGCAGTGCCGCTCATGAACAACGCCGACGCCAAGGTCGTGACCACGGCGGCAGACGCCCTCGACGGCCTCATCCGCCAGGTCTCTTCGCCCGTGCGCTGGGAAGCAAGCATGAAAAACCTCGCCGCCCTGGGCGTCACCACCTTCGTCGAGATCGGCCCCAACAAAGTCCTCACCGGCCTCATCAAGCGGATTGTCGAGGGGGCGAAGATATTGAATATTGAAGATGAAGCGAGTTTGAACGCGACGATTGCGGCGTTGAAGAACTAAGAAAAAATTTTCCCGCTCACTCAAGTTAAGAAAACGCCCCGGCGGTGAAGCCGGGGCGTTTTTATTTCTGCCGCTGAAAAATTGAATTAATTCGCCATTTTCCAGAACATGGCGCCATGACCCGCGAGGATCATGAAGAGGAGCATGAGGAGGGACATCCAGGTGTTGGTGCGGGAGGCGAGGAAGGCTCGGCGGGCGAGCTTGCCGATTTCCGGCGGGATCGGGGTGCCGTCCTTGAGGAAGAGTTCGCGCGCGGCGATGACCCGGCGCATCTTGGGCCAGATGATCATCCAGACATTCATGAACATGAT
>JAYVQF010000247.1:0-5699 GCA_043777195.1 Thermoanaerobaculia bacterium | reverse complement strand
ACCGAATCGGGTTCTGAAACCCCCGAAAACGGACCGCCGGTATTTTTTTGCACGGAGCTCAGAATTAGCCGCGAAAAGCGCGAAGAGGTCGCGAAATGACGGAGGAGATGACGGAGAAGATGCGTGCGGGGTCATGAAAATTCAGGGCTGGATAATCTTTGAAGACAATCAAGATAATTGCTATGAAGTAGTTTCTCTGGTTGGTATTACAGGTTTTTGAACACGGAGGGAAATGACAGTAGCGGCAATCAAGAAAAAAAACGGGATGACCATTAAGGGCCGTCTAAAGAGGGCTGTCAGCAGATGCGGAGCAGAGTAAATGAGCATTGGTAAGTAATAGACCCAGGTTAAAGCTAACGCGAAGATAATTACTGGCCGTGAAAAACGAAAGCGGAATGCCAGCATAATTGCAGCTATGAGCTGTGTTACAGATCCGAGGAGAGCAATTAATTGGAGAGGAGATGTTGGCGCTCCCCAAATCGCCCACATGATCATCCACCAAGTCAGCATGCCTGTGCTGCTGCCACTAAGGATTAGCATTAATATAATCAGAAGTCTGCTGTATCTGAAGTTCACCGGGTAAGAATATACGATTGTTGATTTAAAATTTCTTCTCCGTGTCCTCTGTGTCCGCCATGGTAAAAATCTTCTTTCGCGTCATTTCGTGCATTTCGCGGTTTTCTTCCTCTGAAACGCGAATTGCGTTGCGATCACTATAGAGCGATTAACTCCCCTTTTCCATCGCCAATTTCCGGGCAAATTCTTCTGCCGGCAGCGGCCGGTCGAAATGAAATCCCTGCGCGATGTCACATCCCGCCACCTGCACACGCGCCAGCTCGGCTTCGCCTTCGACCCCCTCGGCGATGGTGCGCATGCGCAGGCTGGCGCCCATCGTGGCCATGGCGCGCAGGATCGCCGCGCCGGCCGGGCTGGCGGGATTTTTCCCGCAGACGAAGGACTGGTCGATCTTCAGAGTGTCAATGGGCAGCCGCTGCAATTGCCCGAAGGAGGAATACCCGGAGCCGAAATCATCAAGCGCCAGGGAGACTCCCGCGCTGCGCAGGATGGCGAGTTTTCGCGCCGCCGCCGGGGCGTCGGCCATGAGCGCGCCTTCCGTCATCTCGAGTTCGATGGCGCCTGCAGGCAGGTCGTGGCGGACGAGCGTCTCAAGCGCGAATTGTGCGAAATTGGGCTGCGAGAACTGCAGCGGCGAGACATTCACCGAGAGCACGGGAACCTTGAGGCCGGCCGTCCGCCACGCCGACGACTGTCGGCAGGTGGTGTCCAGCACCCAGTCGCCGAGGGCCAGAATCAGCCCACTTTCCTCGGCCAGTTGGATGACCTCGCCCATCGGTTTGCTGCCGTACAGCGGATGCTGCCAGCGCAGCAGCGCCTCGGCGCCGCGCAGGGCGCCGTCGTGCAGGCTCACCTGCGATTGGTAATGCATTGACAACTCGCCCCGCTCAGCGGCGCGGCGCAGGGCGTTTTCCAGCTCGAAGCGTTCACTCGCGGCGGCGTTCATTTCCGCCGCGAAACATTGAAAAGCGTTGCGTCCCATCGCCTTGGCGCGGTACATCGCGCTGTCGGCGTTGCGCTGCAGGGTTTCGGGATCGACCCCATCCTGCGGATGCACCGCCACGCCGATCGAGGCGGAGAGGAAAAACTCCCGCCCTTCCGCCACGAAGGGGGCCGCCAGCAATTTCAACACCCGCTGCGCGACGCGAGCGGCGTCGGCGGGGGCCTTGAGACCGGCCACGACGAGGGTGAATTCGTCGCCCCCCATGCGCGCCAGGGTGTCGCCGCCGCGCAGCGCGCCGCCCAGGCGGCGGGCGACTTCGCACAGCAGCGCATCGCCCGTGTGATGGCCCAGGGTGTCGTTCACCTGCTTGAAACGGTCCAGATCAATGAGCAGCAAGCCCACGCCTCCGCCGGGCCGGCGCGAAGCCGCGTAAAACGCCTGGTGCAGCCGGTCTTCCAGCAGCAAGCGGTTGGGCAGGCCGGTGAGGGCGTCATGCTGCGCCTGAAAAGCGAGGCGATCATGCAGCGCCCGCTGTTCCATGGCGAGAGCGGCGAGACGGGCGGCGGCCTCCAGCGCGGCCTGCGCGTGGATATCCCCAAGGGCTTCCCCCCAGGCGATGATTTCACCCAGGCGGTCGCCGGCGGCGGTGTTGATCGGCGCGCTGAAGCGGGTGTAGGCGGCCAGTGCGGCAGCGGGCGCGGGTTCCGCCCCGCGCAGCACCGCGCTCGACAGGCCCGGACACTGCTCGGCGATGAGTGCGTTGAGCCCTTCCAGCATTTCATCCAGCGGCCGGTTGGCGGCAATGGCTTCCAGCAGCCGGTTGCGGTCCTGTTCCAGCCGGGCGGCACGCCGCCGTTCACTGATGTCGCGGGCGTTGAGCACCACCCCTTGCATCCCGGCGCCGGGGGGCAGCGGATTACCCAGCGCCTCAAACCACAACCAGCGGCCGTCCGCATGACGCAGCCGGAACTCGGGCAGCACCAGCGCGCCCCCGCCGGCCGCCAGACGGGTGAACGCGGCGGTGACCCGTCCGGCATCGTCAGGATGAATCTTTTCCAGCGCCGGCCGCCCGAGCAGCCGCGACGGGGGAACGCCCAGCGTGCGCTCGGCCGAAGGACTGCAATAGATAAGCACGCCCTCGTGATTGGCGACCAGGATCAGATCGCCGGAATTCTGCACCAGCGCGCGGAAACGGGCTTCGCTCTGCACCACCGCTTCGATGGCCTGATGGCGATCGGTGACATCGAGGATGCCCAGGCAAACGCCTGGCTTGCCGTCAGCCCCGCTGGTGACCGGGGAATAGGAGAATTCAAACCAGCGGGCACCCTGGCGCACTTCGATGCGCCGTTCGGTTTTGATGGTACGCCCTTCCATGGCCAGGCTGAAATGGGTGCGGTAATCGTCTTGCAGGGATTCGGGCAGCATCCCGTCGAGCGGCGCGCCCTCGCTGAGCGGCCGTGAGAATACGCTGTTGGCCAGTTCCCCGGCGGTGCGGTTGTACAGGCGCACCGTGCGTCCGGCGTCGAGCAACACAAAAGCCTGCAGGCTGCTGTTGAAGACGGCGCGCAGATTCGCCTCGGTGGCGTGCAGGGCGCTTTCGGTGGCGCGGGAGGCGGTGAGATCTTCGGCAGTGCAGGTCAGGCCGACGATGCGGCCGTCGTCGCGCAGCGGCGCGCCGCTGAAGAGGATCTGCCGCCGCGAGCCGTCCGGCCGGAGCAGCACGGTTTCCTGCCGTTCGATGGATTCACCCGTCCGCAGCGCGTGTTGAAACAGCGCGGACAGCCGCGGTTGTTCGTCCGGGGAGAGGAGTTCCAGCAGCGGGCGCCCCAGCAACTTCGGCAGCGGATACCCCGTGATTTCCACCGCTCGCGGATTCGCCAGCGTCACCCGGCCTTCGACATCGAGCGCGAGAATTGCCCCCACCGCGTTGTTGAGCGCCTGAGTATTGAAAGCGGGGCGGGCTGGGCGCGACAGGGTCACGCGCCGAATTCCTCTGTCGCGCTGCGGCCGCCGTCCCCTGACATCGACAGCGGCAGCTCTCCGGCGGGGCGCGGTCCGGCCAGCAGGAAGCCCTGGACCCAGGGGATTTTCAGCTCGCGCAGCACCGCCAGCTCGGCCGGCGTCTCCACCCCTTCCGCGATGGTCATGATGCCGAAGCCGTCGGCCATGTGACGGATCATCTCGACCATCTTGCGTTTGCGCCGGTCGGCGGCGATGCCGGAAATGAAGTAGTGGTCGATCTTGAAATATTCCGGCATGATCTCGATCACCAGCTTGAGGTTGGAATAGCCCAGGCCGAGATCGTCAATGGCGATATGCGCGCCGGCCGAACGCAGCCGGTGGATATTGCCCAGAAAGAGCGAGTAGTCGTGAACGGGCAGCTGTTCAGTGACCTCGATGGTCAGCTCCTCCGGCGCGACGCCCGCCGTGCGCAATCGCTGCAGCAGCGCTTCGACAATTTTTTCGCCGTAGGTCAAAGTATCGGCGTGCAGGTTGACGAACAGGCGCAGCGGCTTGCCGCTGGGTGAACGGCGCGGCGCGCTCGCCAGTGCCTGCTCGATGCACAAGAGATCGAGGGGCGCGGTGCGTCGCAATTTCTGCGCGTATGAAAACAAAAGGTCGGGCGCTTCGAGGTTGCCCGCCGGCCCGCGCGACAAGGCCTCGACCGCGCGGATCTCGCCGCTCGCCAGGTCGAAAATCGGCTGATGATAGGTAGTGATCAGCCGTTCGGTGAGAATGCGGTCAAGGTGGCGGGACATGCGCGGGTTTCAGAAAATCAGGTGCGTACCGAGCGCGTCAGGGGGCGCGTCACGGGGCGTCATGGCGCGACCGGTACGCCGATCATGCGCACGGCGCCGGCCAGGGTGTCCATCGGCACCGGCTTGTGGAAAAAATAACGGGCGCCCCGGCGATAGGCTTCCGCCTCGATTTCCGGGGTGCCGAAGGCCGTCAGCAGAATGACCGCGGTCTGCGGCGCGGTCTCGCGCACGAAGGTGAGCAGCTGGAAGCCTTCCAGCCCGAAAACCCCGGTCAGCTTGAGATCGGCGATGACCAGATCAATGTTCTTCCGTTCGATCAGCGCCTCGGCTTCTTCGAGTTCGCTGGCATTGAGAATCTCGACGCCCGGTCCCTGCAAGTAGAGACCGATCGCTTCGAGAATCGAGGGCTCGTCATCCACGAGCAGGATGCGATGAGTGCCGGCAGCCGCCATCTGGCGAGTATAGCAGCGCAGGGCGTGCACACGGCTCTCACGCCATGACGCGTCACCCGAAAAAGAAAAAAATCGTTTTCTTGACTTTCGTTTTAATTTCGTTTAAATTTACAAACGAAATTCATCATGCAAAGAATTCTTCATGCCCATTCTGCCCCGCACCCCCGAACTCGAAGCCCAGTCGGCGCCTCCCGTCTCCAGCTCCCCCTCTTCGCCGGGGCAGAAATAACCCCGCAAAAACATCTTTACCAAGTCAGCCCGGGGACTTTCAGATGAACGCGGGCGCAAAAAAAACGGCGGCCTTGCGGGCCGCCGTTTTGTTTGCAATCGGTTACAAAACCTAGAGGTGCTTGTCGAGGAGCTGCTTGAAGTGTTCTTTCGGCAGCGCGCCCATGGTTTTTTCGACCACCTTGCCGTCCTTGAAGAGCATGACGGTGGGGATGGACATGATGCCGAATTTCACGGCGGTTTCCTGGTTGTCGTCGGTGTTGAGTTTGACGATCTTCACCTTGCCGGCATATTCCGCCGCCAGGGTTTCCATCACGGGCGAAAGCATGCGGCAGGGACCGCACCAGGGGGCCCAGAAGTCCACCAGCACGGGGGTGGCACCGGCGGTTTCGGCGGCGAAGTTGCGGTCGGTGATTTCGGTCAGTCCTGCCATGTAAATATCCTCGTGAAAAAAATAAGTGCGGAACCGGATTTGTTTCCGGCTTCGGGCTGATTATAACGCCCGGCGGTGTGAATAAATTGCAGCGGAAGATTGACGCTGCTCAGTGCGCCGTGCGAATGGCCGGGGGTTCTCCCCAGCGGAGTTTTTCACGCAGCAGGCGGACCCAGGTGCGGCGCGGCGGCGTGAGCAGCAGCAAAGCACCGGGGGCGCGGCGGATTTCCACGCTGTCGCCCGGCAGGAGCGGCCGGCCGGCCTGGCCGTCGGCGGTCAGATAAACGGTGTCGTGTTTGCCGCCGCGG
>JAYVQF010000246.1:0-1499 GCA_043777195.1 Thermoanaerobaculia bacterium | reverse complement strand
CGACTGCGTGCGGAAGCCTTTGATTCAATCCTCCCGCGCCCCTGCCAGCCTTAATCCGTAAAGCGCCGTGAATACAAACCCCAGCGCGCAGACCACGCCGGTGAGCGGCCAGTGATTTTTCCAGGCTACGGTGGCGAGGGCGGCGAAGAGCAGGGCCGCAAGGACGAAGATGAGGGCGGCGCCGAGGGCGAGCTGGTCGTAGAGGGCGGCGGTGAGGGGGAGAATGCGGAAGAGGGTGACGCGGGTGACGGGGCCGTCGCCCGCGCCGGGGGGAATTCTTCGCAGGCGGATTTCCTTCCAATCCTGCGGGTCGAGGCCGAGATAGACCCGGGAGCGGGCGCGCAGGAGGCCGGCCAGCTTCAATTCGCCGTCGGATTCCAGGCGCAAATGCGCGCCGCTCACTTCCCACTGCTTCGCCAACACGGCAATGATTTCCGCCCGCTCGGGCGGCAGTTCAAGGCGAGCGTGCAGCAGCGCGGGGAGCAGCGCGTCGGGATCGGGCAATCCGCTGATTTTCCAATAACGATTTTCCCAGCCGGCCAGTGTGATGACCGGGCCGCCCGGCAATTCGCATTCCAGATCGAGAAGCGCCCATTTTTCATCGCCGAATAATTTGAGAATGTCCGCGCGGGGGAGGGGGAGCGCGGTATCGCCGCTCCATGAAATTTTTAACCCCAGCGCCTTGGCCCGCTTTTCCAGCGGATCAATGTCGTCAAGACGCGTGAGACGGAGGCGGGCCGCTTCAATGAAAGGCGGCAACATCAAAAGCTCCGCCAGCGTCGGGCCGGAAACGAAGCGGGCGCCGCCGGGCAGCGCCATCCATTCAAGGTTCATGCGGTAAGTTTAATTGGCTCTTCGCGGAGTCGTGGAGGCTAAAAATCCCCGCGAAATCCGACCGCCGTCTGCCAACCTTTCACGCCGACCGGGCGGGGCCCCAGAGGCGCCGCGAAATCAATTTTGATGAGGGTGTTGCCGCTGATTTTCAGGAGCGCCAGTCGCAGACCGACGCCCACATCACCGTGGAGGGCGCGGGTTGAGAAATTTGTCGGACCGCCCCAGATGGCGCCGGCTTCGGCGAAGGCGACCACGCCCGTCTGGAAGAGGCCGAGCGGCGCCCATTTGAAATAGCGGCGAACCTCGCCCACGGCGAGCGCGCTGTGCGGTCCGTGAAACTGGTTCTCCGGAAAACCGCGCAGGCCGGGCGAACCGCCGAGATAATAATCATTGACCAGCTGCCGCGAATTGGTGGTTCGCAGCTCAAAAAGCCCCGCGCGCAGGACATTGTGCGGCCGCTGCTTCCACGCGCGGATCGAGGTTTTGAAGAATTGCAGCGAATCGCGCCCCTTACCGATGGTGCCCGACCAGCCGCTTTCGATCATCACCAACTGGCCGTTGGCGCGTTCGTAGCCCCAGGTCAGACCGGTTTCGATCTGTCCGCGCGCATCGTCGCCGCCGAATGCGGGCGAGCTGAAGACGAAGCGGCTGCTCAGGTTGAGGCC
>JAYVQF010000245.1:0-1510 GCA_043777195.1 Thermoanaerobaculia bacterium | reverse complement strand
CGGAGATCGACCGCACCCGGCAGTTCCCCATGGCGAGCTTCAAGAAGGCCGCCGAGCTGGGGCTCACCGGGGTTTACTTTCCCGAGGAATACGGCGGTGCCGGCATGGACGCGCTCTCCTATGTCATCGCCATCGAGGAGGTCTCCCGCGCCTGCGCCTCCACCGGCGTGATCCTCTCGGTGCAGAATTCGCTGGTCGCCAACCCCATCTGGAAATTCGGCAGCGACGCCGCGAAAAAGAATTACCTGACGCCGCTCCTCAAGGGCGAGCGGGTCGGCGCATTTTGTCTTTCCGAACCCGGCAGCGGTTCCGACGCCGCCGCACTCCTCACCCGCATCACCCGAGACGGTGATCACTACATTGTCAACGGCGTGAAGAATTATGTGACCAACGGCACCGCCGCCGAAATCTTCGTGGTCTTCGCCTCGCGCGATCTCACGCAGGGGCACAAGGGCGTCTGCGCCATCGTGGTGGACAAAAAGATGGCCGGGGTGCGCATCGCCAAGGACGAGCACAAGATGGGCATCACCGCCTCGGGCTCCTGCCAGATCGCTTTTGATGAAGTTCGGGTGCCGGCGGAAAATCTGCTCGGCAAAGAGGGCGACGGCTTCAAGGTCGCGCTCAACACCCTCGACGGCGGCCGCGTCGGCATCGCCGCGCAGGCGGTGGGCATCGCCCAGGCGGCGTTCGATGTCGGGCTGCGTTATTCGAAAGAGCGGCAGTCGTTCGGAAAATTTCTGCACCAGCATCAGGCGATCAGTTTTTATCTCGCCGACATGGCGACCGAAATTGAAGCCTCCCGTCTGCTGCTGTGGCGCGCCGCCATGAAAGAACAGAGCGGGGAAAAGTGGTCGCTGGAAGCGTCGCAGGCCAAGCTTTTCGCCTCCGCAACCGCCGTCAAATGCGCCAACCTCTGCGTCCAGATCCTCGGGGGGGCCGGCTACATGAACGACTATCCCGCCGAGCGCCTCTACCGCGACGCCAAGATCACCGAAATTTACGAAGGCACCAGCGAAATCCAGCGCCTGGTCATCGCCGCGAGCATCCTGAAGAATTAGGGCGGCGAATAGTCATTACGGCCAAACTTTCACCCATGGCGAAAGACTGGTATTGGACCGCAGCGATCCCGCTGAGCGCGTTGCCGCTGGAGGCGGAGGCGTGGCCGGGATTGGTGGAACAGGCCATCGGCTCGCCGCCGTTTCTCGCGGCACAGGAACTCGACGACGCGATTGAATTCAATTTTGAGCCGGAGGCTGAGCCGGCTATCCTCGCCGCAAAAATGCACGAGATTGACGAAGGTCTCGACCCCGCGCGCATCGTCTGGCGCAAGACCGAAGTGAAGCCGTGGCTTGAGGCGTATTGGAACAAGCTTGCGCCGCTGCGCGTGGGTCAGCGGCTGCTCATCATCCCGCGTGAGGATCAGCCGGTGGAATTGGATGGCCGCCTGCCGATCTATCTCGAACCGGGCATGGCCTTCGGCACCGGCGACCACTTCACCACGAATTATTGC
>JAYVQF010000244.1:0-1515 GCA_043777195.1 Thermoanaerobaculia bacterium | reverse complement strand
GGAATACGCCTGCGAGGCGGGCCTGCAATCCGCCGCGAAAGCGGGCGTGCTGCGCGGAGTGCTCGGTGTGCGCGCCTTCACGCCGCTGTGCGCGGGATGCGCGCGCGCGTTGCCCGCCGCGGAAGCCGCCGCCATTGGCCTGCCTGCGAACGGTGCCTGGAAATATAACCCCGGCTGTCCGGTCTGCCTCGATCCCGCGGTACGCCCCCGCCTGGTGCTGGCCGAGTGGGTGGCGACCCAGTGGTTGCCCGTCAAGCGTGCCCTGGCCGGCACGCTGCGCGCCGATGCGCTGCGCGCGGCCCTTCGCGAAGAGGGTCACCCGCTGCTCGCCGAAACCGCCCGCAAAGCCGCCCTCGCCGGCAAACTCGACGCGAGAGAACTCGCGGGACTTCCCTGAGATATTATTAACCGCCAAGGCCGCCAAGTGCGCCAAGGAAGATTTCAGACTGAAACTCTTCAGATCTGTTGGCGATCTTGGCGGCCTTGGCGGTTAAATCTTCTTCATGCGGGCGTCAGGGCACCGATGATGGGTTTTTCGCTGAAGATTTTTTCGCGGACGAGGGCCATGGTCTCTTCAGCGGCGGCATTGGCGGCTTTCGCGCCGGTGGCGAGGATGTCGTCGAGTTCCGCGGGCTTTTGCATTGAGGCGTGAATTTTTTCGCTGAGCGGCGCAATCTGCGGAATGAGATGGCCGAGCAATTTTTTCTTGCAGTCGATGCAGCCGATGCCCGCAGTGCGGCAGCCTTGCGCCACTTCTTCCTGCGTGCCCTCATCGGAGAAAGCCTTGTGCAAGTCAAACACCGGGCAGATCTCGGGAGTACCGGGATCCTTGCGCGTCTTGCGCGCGGGGTCGGTCACCATCGGCAATATTTTTTTCTCAATATCGGTCGCGCTGTCGGAAAGCCAGATGGCGTTGCCCAGCGACTTCGACATCTTGCGACCGTCCATGCCGGGAATGCGCGGCACCGGGGTGAGTAGCGGTTTGGGCTCGGGAAAAGTATCGCCATAGAGGCCGTTGAAACGGCGGATGATTTCCCGGCTCAGCTCAAGATGCGCGACCTGGTCTTCCCCCACCGGCACGGTCTGCGCGCGGTAGATGGCGATATCGGCGGTCTGTAATACCGGATAACCCAGAAACCCGTAAGTGCGCAAGTCGCGGTCGCTCAGCGCTTGCATCACTTCCTTGTAGGTCGGCACCCGCTCCAGCCACGGCACCGGCGTGATCATGGAAAACAGGAGATGCAATTCCGCGTGCGTCTTCACCGCGCTCTGCACGAAGATCACCGCTTTCGCCGGATCGATGCCGCAGGCGATCCACTCCGCGGTCAGCGCCAGGATGTTCTGCCGGATCTCGTGCGGGTCAGCGTAGTGGGTGGTGAGCGCATGCCAGTCCACAAGCGTGTAGAAACACTGGTACTTGCCGCTCTCCTGCAGCTTCACCCAGTTTTCAATCGCCCCCTTGTAATTGCCGATGTGCAGGCGGGAGGTGGGGCGCAATCCGGAAAGTACGCGGGC
>JAYVQF010000243.1:0-5808 GCA_043777195.1 Thermoanaerobaculia bacterium | reverse complement strand
CCGCCAGCCGCGCGGCCGGGGCATGCGTGAAGCCGGCGAAGATAACTTGTTCCAGCGCATGCGCCTGCGCGCCGATGGCGTCTGCCATTTCCGGATGGCCATGTCCATGCAAATTCACCCACCACGAGGAAATCGCGTCAAGAATTTTCCGCCCATCCTCCAGCTCCAGCCACGCTCCCGCCGCCGCCCGCACCGGCAAAGCCTCCCCCTCGGTGGCATGCTGGGTGTAAGGATGCCAGACGAATTCGCGGTCGAGAGCGGAGATGGCGGAGTTGGGCATGGTGGCGGGGTCTGGGGCAGCTCGGTTTTTCGCGGCGCTGACATGATTGGCTTCTGGCTTTTTGCTTTCGACGCAAGCCGGGATCGCTCGATAAACGGCCGGGATGATTCGCCGGGCAAACCCGATCCATTTTCACATCCGCTGTTGTTATCCCCAAAAAGCCAAAAGCCAAAAGCCTCAATCCGCTTTCTTCAGCCCCCGCCCATCTCCATCGTCGGCGGGCCGAAGAGCGCGCTGAGAAGAGGCGGGCTGAAAAGATCGAGCGCGGTCT
Organism: Thermoanaerobaculia bacterium; assembly: GCA_043777195.1. Taxonomy (GTDB): domain Bacteria; phylum Acidobacteriota; class UBA4820; order JAYVQF01; family JAYVQF01; genus JAYVQF01. Next base: position 5,257 of record JAYVQF010000243.1, on the reverse strand, counting down.
GCGCCACGCTGAGGGGCGTGAGCGGATCGAGCCAGGGAATTTCGGCGATGATGCGGCTGTCGTCGAGGCCGCCGATGGCTTCGCGCAGACCGGGATCGGGCGGACCGCACAGCACCACGCCCGCGACGCGAACGCCGGCGGTGTGCGCGGCGGCGAGGGTGAGCAGGGTGTGGTTGATGGTGCCCAGGCGCGTTGAGGCGACGATCAGCAGGGGCAATTCGAGAAGTTTCACGAGATCGAGAATGGTGACTTTGCGGCTGAGCGGCACCATCAGCCCGCCTGCGCCCTCGACCACCCAGCGGCGATCGGGCAGGGCTTGCCACGCGGCGGTGAGGGTTTCCAGCTTGATGAGCTCGCCCGCCGCTTCCGCCGCGCGCGAAGGCGCGATGGGCAGCGGGAAGCGGTAAACCGGGTCGGCGTGGCCCGCGCTTTCCAGCGCCGCCAGCCGCCGCACCGTCGCGGTGTCGTCGTCATCACCGGTCTGCACGGGTTTGAGATAGCCCGCCGCGCCGCCGCTGCTTTGTATGGCCGAACAGAGCAGCGCGCAGGTGACGGTTTTGCCCACGCCGGTGTCGGTGCCGGTGACGAAGAGACCGCGTTTCATGAGGGGCGATTATCCTCAATTCGGGTTGTCCCCCGGGCAAAATTATTTCGCCTTTCCGTAAAGAGTGCCCGGCCGCAAAAAACTGCGGCGGCGGCGACATCGTGGCCGCCACCGCCGTCTCTAGGGTGCTTGGAAGATCTTTTAAGAAAAGCGCCAAACGAAGGTAAAAACTTTCGTGGTCGGCCGTCAGGGGGACGGATCCGGGTGGCGCAAGATTTCCATAACAGAATATAGGCAGGATTAAGCCGAATGCAAGGCCTCTCGCGTTTTTTAACGGAGCCCTCATAATATACACCGTGCAAGGTTGGTCAAAGATACGTGTGCAAATCCGCTCGGACTGGCCCTGGCTGGCCTCGGCCGGCGCGGGGTTGCTGCTGTGCGCGCTGAGCGGCGCGCCGGGGGCGGCGCTGGCGGGAGCGGCGCTGACTGCGGCCGCCCTGCTGCTGCGCTCTTGGGGCGGGGGCGGCGCCGAGGACGCGGCCGCGCCGTCCCAGTCCGGCTCACCCCTGTCCGGCCCGCAGGAGAACGCGCTACTGAACCGTCTCGCGGCCGGAAATCTGGATGCGCCCTACGGGGAATTTTCTTCGGCGCCTCGCGGTCTGCGGGAAATCGCGCTGCGTTATGGCCGCATTCTGGCGCAGGCCCACGGCGCGACGGGCGCGGTCGCCGATGCCAGCGGCGCGCTGGTGGCAGAGGGGCTGTCGCTCACCCGCGACAGCGAAATGCTGGCCAGCGCGGTGAAAATTCTCGGCGCGTCGTCAGCCGCCATCGCCGATGCCGTCGCGGCGCTCGAAGCGCGCGCCGCCGAGATGGCCGCCAGCGCCGCCGGCATCAGCCAGCAGACGCTGGGCATTTCGCGCGACGCGGAGGCCATCAGCAGCCAGGCGACGGCGACCGCCGATGATGCCGCCGCCATCCGCGCTGAAGTCGCGCGCCTGGCGGAGGCTCAGCGCGAAGTGCGGGGGGTGCTCGCCGCGCTCAGCCGCGCCGGGGGCGGCGCGGCGGCGCGGGCTTCAGGCGCAGCGAAGGAGCTGGAAGCGCTCAAGAGCGAAGCGGCTCTGGGCCTGCGTTTTGCGCAATCCGTCGCGGACGGATCGGCGGCGGCGGCGAAGCTTGCCGAAGAAAGCGCCGAGGCGGCCAACGGCATTGAGATTTCATACGGAGAGGTGGCGCGCCGCATCGAATCCCTGGCGGTGCGCTCGCAGCGCATCGGCGAGATCATCTCCACGCTTGACGCCATCGCCGACCAGTCGGGACTGCTCGCACTCAACGCCGCCATTCTCGCGGCGCAGGCCACCGCCAGCGAAGGCCAGGGTTTCCGCGTGGTGGCGGACGAAATGCGCGCGCTGGCGCAGCGCTCCACTGCGGCGGTGAAGGAAATTGCGGGCATCCTCAATCATATCGGCGAGGAGGCGGGCGGCGCCAGCCGCCAGATCACCGCCACCAAAAGCGCGGTCAATGCCGGCATTCGCGCCGCGACGCAGGTGATGGACCGGCTGGATGCCCTCGGCCGTGAGGCCGTGGCCGCCGCCACCGGCAGCGGACGCATCGCGGACGCCGCATCCGCGCAGGCGGCGCAGCAGGCTGCGCTCGCCGCCGACTTCAACGCCTTGGACAGCCAACTGATTCGCGCGGACGCGCTGGCCCAGGCGCAAGACGATGCGGTCAAAGCCATCTCTGCGGCGGCCGAGCGCTCGGGCACGGCCGCAGCGGCCAATGCGGAAGCTGCGCGCCGGCAGCGCGAAGGCACCGCCAATGCGGCAGCCGCAGCAGCCAGATCACGAGCCGCCGCCGATGACACCACCCGGGAAGTTGCGGCCATTGCTTCCCAAGCGGCTGAGCTGCAGGGCGCCCGCGGCGACATCACGGTCGCGGCCAACCGCACCGGTCAGGCGATCCAGGCGCTGGCGGGACTCACCTTGGATTTGCGGCAAATTGCGCAGGGACTGGGCGGCGCCTTCAGCGGCGTGACCCTGCCCGCGCCCCGCCGCGGCGGCACTTTGCGCACCGGCTTCGTGCCGCCCGGGGGCCGCATCAATTTCGACAAGGACCTCAGTTTCGATGTGCGCGACAGCCAGATGATCGGGCTTTTTTACGACACGCTGATCGGCTTTGGCGAAGGCGCCCGCATCGTTCCCCGGCTCGCCGAGCGCTGGGAGACATCGTCGGACGGCCTCACCCACCGCTTTCACTTGCGCGCGGGTCTGCGTTTTCATGACGGGGCGCCGCTGACGGGCGACGATGTTCGCGCCTCCTGGCTGCGCACTTTGGATCCGGCCACACAATCCTATGGCGGCTGGATTTTTGAGTCGGTGACGGGGGTTCCGGACTATCCGGCACAGGCGGGGGTGGCTGAAAAAGCCGCGCTGTTTTCCGCCGCGAAAAGCCGGATCGAAATCCGCGCGGTTTCGCCGCAGGTCGTGGAAGTGAGGCTGCGCGAGCCGGTCGCCTTCTTCATCAAGATGCTGGCGCTCGACTCGACCGCCATCATGCCCGCGCGGCGCTGCGGGGAAACCCTCGATCGCCCGGCCGGCAGCGGTCCTTTCATCCTTGAAGAGCACGAACCCGGGCGGCGACTCAGCGCACGGCGAAATCCGGATTACCATCAGCCGGATTTACCGCGCTGCGATCGCATCGAACTGGAACTGTTCAGCGAACCGCAAGCCGTTTTCGCCGCGTTTCAAGCCGGCCGGCTGGACTACATGGACGCCTTTCCCTCCGGCGCCCTGCAGGAGATTCTGGGCGACCCCGACCGCGCGCCCTATCTCGAAAACGCGCAGCAACTTTCAACCGCATTCATCGGCATCAGCCGCCTCGGCCGCCCGGATGACCCCCTCTCTGATCGCCGCGTCCGCCAGGCGCTGGCCCTGGCGCTCGACCGCGGCGCCATTCTGCAGGCGCTGGCCATGCGCCACGGCACCGCGCCCGCGCATGGGGTGCTGCCTCCGGGCATGCTCGGCTACGATCCGGACTTGCCCGGCTGGCCGCATGATCCCGCCCGCGCCCGCCATCTACTGGCCGAGGCGGGATATCCCGACGGCTTCAGCATCGAATACTTCCGCGGCAAGGGGCGCGAGGGCGCCGAACAGACGCTGATCCGCGAACAGCTCGCGTTGGTGGGCGTGAAATTGCAGGAGATCGCCCGCGATTATCATGAACATTTCGCCGCGGTGCAGCGCGGCGAGGAAATGCCCCGCGCTTTCTTATTCCGCGCGGGCTGGGTCGCGGACTTTCCCGATCCCGATAATTTTCTCTACATCCTGTTCCATTCCCGCAACCATTCCATCATGAGCCTGGGCATGGAATCCCCCCGTTTTGATGAGTGCGTCGAACAGGCGCGCCGGTCCGGCAATGTGCTGGAGCGCGAGGCGCTTTATCGCGAAGCCGAGCGGCTGGTGCTGGAGGAATGCCCGGCCCTGTTTTTGTACCACAACCGCAGCTTTGCCCTGCGCCAGCCTTGGCTGGGCGGCATCAAGCTCTATGTCACGCCCCCCATGGTGCGCGACAGCGAAATCTGGTTTGCCGATCCGGCGCGCGGTTGATGCGCGCAGGTTCCAGCGTACCTTCCGTTTTTACTGATCGTCCCGGCGGCGGCGGGGCATCTCACCGCGGCGAAGCGGCAACACCGGCGCCGGGCCGCGGCGGCGGGCGATGAGAACACCGTCATGCAGCGGCAGCAGGGAGCAGTCATAGTCCGGATGGCCGAACGCCATCTGGTTCATGGTGCGCACCGCGCGAGCTTCGCTGTCGCCCTGCACGGCCGCAGCGACCCGCCCCTTCCAAAGCGCATTGTCGCAGACGAACAGTCCACCGGGATGGAGCAGGCCCGAGGCGATCTTGAATGCGTCGGGGTAGGCCTCCTTGTCCACATCGCAAAAAACCATGTCGTAGGGATGCGCTGATTTTTCCAGCAGTTCCAATGCATCGCCCCGCCGGGCGTGGATTTGTGCGCCGGTTTCAAGCCGGTCGAGCGTCGTGCGCGCCGCCGCCAGGCGGGACTCCGACCCATCGGTGAGGGTGATCTCGCCCCCGGACGGCAGCGCCCCGGCGATCCAAGCGGCGCTGTAGCCGAACCCCGAACCCATTTCGAATACCGTGCGGACTCCGGAGATTCGCACCAGCAGTGCGAGCAGCGCCCCGACCTGCGGCCCCACGATCGGAAAATCTTCCTGCATCGCCCGCGCCTCCATGGCCGCCATCAGCGGATGGGGCTGCGGCAGCAGCCCGCGCAGATAACCATCCACCGCAGGCGTCAGCAGAGTGTCCAGATATTTGAGCCCGGTAGCCATGCGGAGATTTTACGCCGGGCGTGACTATGTTGGGTTATCCGGGTCAGGTTGGGTTACCCGGTTTCGCGGTCAGCTAAGGAGCGGATAAACGGCCGTGGGGAGAAGAAGTTCCCATGAATGGATACAAAAACGACGGTCGGGCCACCCCGACCGTCGTCTGCAGAGCCGCGATATCGCAGTCTTATTCGATCGCCTGAATCAGCGCGAAGAGCGGCAGGTACATGGCGATGACGATGCCGCCGATGACCACGCCGAGAAAAACGATGATGACCGGCTCGAGCAGCGCCATCAGGTTGGCCACCGCCTCGTCCACTTCTTGCTCATAGAATTCTGCGATCTTGTTGAGCATGGTGTCGAGCGCGCC
>JAYVQF010000242.1:0-1520 GCA_043777195.1 Thermoanaerobaculia bacterium | reverse complement strand
TGGAGAGTGCGATTCGGCTTTGGGTTTTACATCACGAAACATGATCGGCTTGTCGTATCCCGTATTGATAAGGATGGCCCAGCTTGGAATGCAGGTGTTCGCCCTGGAGATTGGTTTGTAAAGGTTGAAGGGAAACCAGCCAGTCCAGATCAACTAATACGAACTACGCAGAGTGTTCGGAACAAAGATCCCGGAGAAAGATATCTACAAGTCCGGTTGCACAGGCCGGCAGAAATAGGCGGTGATGAGTATGACGCAAAGTGGAAAGCGGGGCCAATTGCTGAGCCCACTCTTCACTTTGGCACAGTGGGTAGCGGCGCATCGAGCGTCAACTTCATGGCGTACGACAGCTTTCGGCAAGACGATAATTGGAAAATGCATGAAAAATTTAGAAAAATAAATTTTGAAGGGCGTGCACTGGTCTTCGACTTGCGGGGTAACGGCGGAGGAAGCATGCAGGTGGTCCAATCGCTACTGTCGGAATTCATCCCCAGCACCCGGCATCCTCTTTTTAAACAGGTAAATAGGAGAGAATCGGTTCCTGTCTATTTTTCGTGGACTGATCGCAAGCTGGGGCATGTGCCGCTCATCGTACTCGTTGATCGAAAGTCTGCGTCCGCTTCTGAGTTGCTAGCCGGAGCCTTGCAAGACTATGACCGTGCAGTAATTATTGGCGAGCGGACTCACGGTAAGGGCATGGCTATGACACCGATGTCAACCATGTTCCCGTCTGCTGGGGAAGGCTCCGACGATAGTCTTTGGCTCATCACGGATCGGACAGTTCTTCCTTCAGGCCGCTGCGTCCAGCGCCCATATTCTGAGGATACGATTCCCGATTACCACTCAGATGAAGAATGGGAACGCGTAAAGCCGCAAGGGACTTTTTTCACGCTTTTCCGAAAGCGGGAGGTTCATGGCCAGTCCGGCGTAACCCCGGACATTGAGCTGGGAAGTACTGATGAATTTCGACTCTTTCGGCTGCTTCAAAATGACGATGCGCTGAACCTTAAAATCATTTCCATCGCCCGCGCTCGCGAGGCTGATCCGGACCGCCTGCTCACGCCAGAAGAGCTGGATTCGTTAATGGAAACGGTCGATCCTCAATGGAATCCCGCCGAGGATCATGATCAGCGTCTCAAGAATCGCTGCGTCGTGAATTCATACGCGCGGAAAGTCATGCTGAATGCATGGGGTCGCGAATACAAAACCGATCCCGTTGCGCTGCAATGCGACCCGTGGTTCATGGCCGCCCTTCAGGCGGTTCCGTTGGCGCGTGAATTCGTCGCAACCCAATCAACTGTGGGCGGCCACGCCTCCATTGCCAGCAGCTCTGGCCAAGCTGCGCCATCGGCCGTGACCCAGCCGGCAAAGTAAGAGACGATGCGCGCGGAATTAAACCGTAGCCGCGACGGGGCGCGGGGCGGCGACCGCCACGGGACGCGGCTCGGGGGCGGTGACGAGTTCGAGGTAATCGCCTTCGCGCAGAGCGCGCATGGCGGCGGCGTGGGCGGCGTGGCCGG
>JAYVQF010000241.1:0-5816 GCA_043777195.1 Thermoanaerobaculia bacterium | reverse complement strand
GCGGTGGAAAAGCGGGAGCAGGCCGGGCAGAAAATCCTCAAAGGAGCGCTCGACCATCATCACGAACCCGATGACGACTTTGATGCGCTGTTTTGCGGCCCGGATGCCTCGTCCTCTTCCGAGCTGGTCTGGAATCTCTTTCGCGACGGGAAAGTCACGCCCACGGCGAACGCCGCGCAGGCGCTTTATGCCGGCATTCATTTCGACACCGGTGGTTTTGTCTACGAGCGCACCACCCCCGCCACCCATCAAGCCGCCGCCGCGCTGCTGGCGCGCGGGGTGGATCCTTACGACATCCTGCGCCGCCTCTACTGGATGCGTACGAAGGGCGAATTCGCCTGCGCCGCTCAGTGCGCGCGCGACATGGAATTCCATGCCGGTGGCCGCCTCACCCTCATCACCCTCGACCGCAAACTCCAGCGCAAGTATAAAATCAAGCTGGAAGATCTGAGTGGCGTCGTCGATCTGGGCCTCACCGTGGCGGGCGTGGATTTCGCGCTCTTGGTCTACGAAGTGAGTGCGCGCGAAATGAAAGTCTCCTTTCGTTCCAAGGGCAGGCATCCGGTTTTGCCACTGGCCCAGCTCTATGGCGGCGGCGGCCACAAATTCGCCTGCGGCGCGACGATCAACCAGCCATTGGCAGCGGCGAAAGCCCTGCTGCTGCGCGACGCCAAGCGCGAACTCAAGCGGCTGGATGCGGACAGCAAAAAGAAATAACCGCGCTCGTGAGGCGCTACCGGCGCGTGGCTCAGGAGTGGGTGCTTCAGTCGTAGTGCGTACACCCGGCACAGGGCGCATACACGGTATCCTTGCCGCGCAAACCTTTGCCATGATCCCCCGTAATCTTTCTGGCCCCCCGAGTCCGCGGCCCCGGTTGCCGTTTCCGCATGGCCCATTTTCCCGGTTTATTCCATGAAAAAGAAAATCATACTGATCCCGGTCATTCTCATCGCTGTCGTCCTGCTCGGCTTCGCCTTCCGTCCGCGCGGCGGGGACAAAATCGTCGAGGTCGCCAAGGTCGGCCGGCAAACCCTGGTGCAAAAGGTCACCGCCTCGGGGAAATTGCAGGCCAAGCGCAAGGCCGATCTTTCCGCCACCGTCTTCGGACAGGTGGTCAATATCGCCGTGCAGGAAGGCGATAAAGTCAAAAAAGGGGATTTTCTCCTGCAGATTGACCGCACGCGGGCGGCGGCTGACGCCGGGCAATATCGCTCCGCCATCGCCATGGCGGTGGCGGAAAACGGGTCGACGGAAGCCAGCCTGGACCAGGCCCGCCGCGATCTCGCCCGGGGCGAGGAAAATTACCGTCAGCACATCATCTCCGAGGCGGAGATTCAACGGCTTCGCACCGCCGTCAAAACCCAGGAGGCGGCGCATGCGAGCGGCAGCGCCCGCATCGGCCAGGCGCGCGCGCAAATGGCTTCCGCCACGGACTCGCTCAATAAAACCACCATACGCGCGCCGATGGACGGCGTCATCACCCGCAAGGCGGTGGAAGAGGGCGAAATGGCGGTGGTGGGCACCATGAATAATCCCGGCACCGTGCTGCTCACCGTGTCCGACATGTCGGTGCTGGAAGCCGAGCTGGAAGCCAGCGAGACCGATGTCCCGCAGGTCAAGGTCGGACAGCCGGCGGAGATCGCGATTGATGCTTTCCCCGGGCAAAAATTCACCGGCCTCGTCACGGAAGTGGGCGCCTCCCCGTGGATCAAAACCGACGGCAGCGTCAATACGGGAAACATTTTCAAGGTGAAAGTGGAATTGCGCGACCCGCCCGCCGGCGTGCGCCCGGGATTCACCGTCACCGCCGACATCGAAACCGCCCGCCGCGAAAACGCGCTCGCCATTCCGCTGCAGGCGATGGTGGAAAAGCCGGCGGAGACGCCGGGGCCCGGGGGCAAAAAAGCGGGCAGCGCGGCGCAGAGTGGTTCCTCCGCCAGCACGCCGGCTGGTTCCCCTGCGGAAGATGGCCCCGCAGCCCGCGAGGATCGCGTGGTGCGCGCCAGTGACAAGGTGGCCGAAGCGCTGGGCGTCTTCGTCATCAAGAACGGCAAGGTGGAATTCGTGGCGATCACCACCGGCGTCCATGGCGATCTCGCCATCGAAGCCGTGAGCGGCCCCGCCGAAGGGCAGGAAGTCATCACCGGCCCCTTCCGCATCCTTCGCGAATTGAAAATCGGCGACAAGGTCAAGCTCAAGAAAGCCCAGTCTGACAAGAAAGGCTGAAGGATAAAGGCTGAAGGATGAGTTGCAATGAGAAGTTTGTGCAATTCATATTTTGTCAACTCAGCGTATTGGACACGGTGACGAAACAGTAAGAATGAATCTTTTCATCCTTCATACTACATCCTTATCTGCCCCCATCCTTCATCCTTCCGCCTTCACCCTTTCCCGCCTCCCCCATGCTCCCTGAAATTTTCCGCCTTGCCATTTCCTCGATCCGCCAGCACCGGCTGCGGTCGTTTCTGACCCTGCTCGGGGTCATCATTGGAGTCACCACGCTGGTCTCGGTGGTCTCGATCATCGGCGGCATCAACCATTTCATCCAGGAAAAAGTGCTGACTTTGGCGGCCGATGTCACCATCTTCACCAAGTTCGGGATCATCACCAGCCGCGAGCAGTTCATCGAGGCGATGAGGCGGAAAAATCTCGATCTCAATGATTACAACTTCGTCAAAGCCAATTGCGCCGACTGCAAGGCGGTGGGGGCGGGCATTCCCGGCGAGAAGAAAGTATCGCGCGGCCGCAAATATCTGCCCACCACGCAGCTCTATGGCTGCACTGAAAACCTCGCCGACATGTGGCGCTTCGACATCAACCAGGGACGGATGTTCAATACCGCCGAAGTCGAATTGGGCGCGCGCGTCGCGGTGATCGGCAACACCGTGGCGGAAGAGCTGTTTCACGGCGAAGATCCGCTCGGCCAGCATGTGACGATCGGCGGCCAGCCCTTCCGGGTGATCGGCGTCATCGCCAAGCAGGGCACTTTTCTGGGGCAGGATCAGGACAACCAGGCGATGCTGCCGGTAACCACCTATCGTCAGGTGTTCGGGTACACCGATTCGGTGGATGTCTATGTGCAATCGTCCACCATTGAAGGGTTGCCGCGGGTGGAGGATGAGGCCCGCGCCATCTTGCGCGCCCGCCACCTCACCCCGCCGCACGCCCCCGATCCCTTCGGCGTGATGACCGCGGAAACTTTGCAAATGCTGTGGAAAAACTTATCCGGCGGCATCTTCATCTTCGCCGCCGGGGTCGCCTCCATCGCGCTCGTCGTGGGCGGCATCGTCATCATGAATATCATGCTGGTGTCGGTGACGGAACGCACCCGCGAAATCGGCGTGCGCATGGCGCTGGGCGCCCGCCGTCGCCATATCCGCCTGCAATTCCTGATCGAGGCGGCGGTGCTCTCCGCGATCGGCGGCTTCCTCGGCGTGGCGCTCGGATTTTTCGTCTCGCTACTGGTGGATCATTTCTTCACCGCCGATTTTCCCCTGATGCTGGCTTTCTACGGCATGGCCCTCGCCATCGGGGTCGGACTGATCGCGGGCTTGTGGCCTGCACTGCGCGCCTCGCGCCTGTCGCCCATCGAAGCCATCCGTTTCGAGAACTGACCATGAAGAATTTTTACCGCCATGGCCGCCAAGACCGCCACAAGATGAACCCATTACGGTTCTCTCCTTATTTCTGGCGAGCTTGGCGTTCTTGGCGGTTAAATCTGACTGATCCATGCTGAATATCCGCTTTCACGCCTTCCGCGAAAATCTCCGCTTCGCGCTGAGCTCTCTCTTCACGCACAAGCTGCGCAGCGGCCTGACTATGCTCGGCATCGTCATCGGGGTGCTCACCGTGATTGCCAACGCGGCGCTGGTCATCGGCCTCAACAAATCGATGATGGACAACTTCACCAGCTTCGGCGCGACGCTGGTGCAATTCCAGAAATACGAACCGCGCTTCGGCCCCGGCGGCCGCAGCGACGAGGAAAAAGCCCGGCGCAACCTCACCCTCGAAGACGCGCACGCGCTCAAACGGCTGGCGCCCTCCATCGCCCATGTCTCGCCTGAGCGCTATCTTTTCGGCGAGGGGGGCGAGGTGAAGAACGGCGGCAAAAAAGCCTGGAGCGCGGTGGTCGCGGGGGTGGAAGAGGAATATCAGGAATGCAACAACCATTTCGCCGACCGCGGCCGCTTCATCACCGCCGGCGATGTGATGACCGTGGCCAAGGTGGCGGTGATCGGCGAAGATGTGGTGCGTGCGCTTTACGGCGACCGCGAACCCCTGGGGCAGACCCTGACCATCGACGGGGTGCGCTATACCGTCGTCGGGATTTTTGAGAAAAAAGGCTCGCGCTTCGGCAACTCCAACGACGGCTATGTGATGATTCCGCTCTCCGCCTTCGATTCGCAGTTCCCCAAGGTGAAAAATTTCGGGCCGCACCACAGCGGCGACACCATCCACATCGCCACGGTGCCGATATCACCCGAGCTGACCGCGAATGCCATGGAAGAGGGGCAGGCGATCCTGCGCGCCCGCCGCCATCTGCGCCCCTCGCAGGCCAATGATTTCGCGGTCATGACCCCTGACAAGATGATCGAGCAAACCGCGAGCATTCGCGGCGCCATCGCCATCGTCATGATCGGCATCGCCTCGCTCGGCCTTCTGGTGGGCGGCATCGGGGTGATGAACATCATGCTGGTCTCGGTCACCGAACGCACCCGCGAAATCGGCACCCGCCGCGCCCTGGGCGCCCGCCGCCGCGACATCGTGCAGCAATTCGTCACCGAGGCCGCAACCCTCTCGGGTTTGGGCGGCATCATCGGGATCATTCTTGGCGTCGCCATCGCCCTGCTCATCAAATTTGGCACCGGCTTTCCCGTCTCAGTACCGCTGTGGTCGGTCATGCTCGGGTTTGGCGTCGCGGTTTCCATCGGGCTTTTCTTCGGCATCTGGCCGGCAGTGCAAGCAGCGAGATTGGATCCCATCACGGCGCTGCGCTATGAATAAGGAAGTGTGCCGCGCGCCGGGATGGATAGCCGAGCGCGGCGGACAGCGGGCCATTAGCTAAGACGGGCACGGCGCCCGTCCCACTGCGCAATGACCAAACCCGGGAAGATCCGTCTCGACAAACTCCTCGCCGAGCGCGGCCTTGCGCCGTCGCGGGAAGCGGCGCAGCGGTTGATTCTCGCGGGAGCGGTGAGGATCGCGGGCGATGAACGGCGGCAGACGGCGGGATTGTTGATGGCGGCCGATGCCGAAGTTTCGGTCATTGCGCCGGAGAAATTCGTGTCGCGCGGCGGCTTGAAGCTGGAGGCGGCGCTGGATTATTTCTCCGTCAATCCGGCGGGGATGATTTGTCTGGATGTGGGCGCCTCGACCGGCGGCTTCACCGATTGCCTGTTGCAACGCGGCGCCGCGAAAATTTTCGCCGTGGATGTCGGGCGCGGCCAGCTGGCGTGGAAATTGCGCGGCGATGCCCGCGTGGAATCGCACGAAAAAGTGAACGCCCGGGAATTACCGGCGGAATTCGCGGCAGGCGTGAAGCTTGGGGTGATGGATGTTTCGTTCATCTCGATCACCCTGATCCTGCCCCGCCTGCGCGCGCTGCTGCCTGACGCTCCGGTGCTGTCGCTCATCAAACCGCAGTTCGAGGCCGGGCGCTTTGCGGTGGGCGCGGGCGGCATCGTGCGCGATCCCGAAGTCTGGCGCGAGGTGCTCACCCGCATCGGCGCCCATGCGGCGTCGCTGGGCTATGTCGTTGAAGGGCCTTGCGTGTCCCCGATCACGGGCGGCGACGGCAACCGGGAATTTTTTTATCT
>JAYVQF010000240.1:0-22382 GCA_043777195.1 Thermoanaerobaculia bacterium | reverse complement strand
TCGTCGCTTACATGCCTTCGGGCATGCGCGCTTCTCGCGCCTCGCCATTCGGGCGACTCGGCAGTCATCTTTGCTACTGTTATTTCGTTGCGGCCCCTTAGAGCAGATATCCCAGCGCTTTGAGCTGTTTGAGAAGTTCGGGGTCGTCGGCTTGCGGCGCGACTTTGGCGGCTCGGGCGGGTGCCGCGCTGCGCAATTGCCCGCGCATCAGCGCGGCGCGCGCGGGGAATTTATCCGCGAGATCGTGCAGTTCGTCCGGATCGGCGGCGAGATCGTAGAGCTGCAGCGTGGCTTTTCCGGGGAAGTGGCCGGCGCGGTGAATCCACTGTAATTCCCAGCGGCCGTCGCGCAGGCTTTCCACGGCGTCGCCGTCGAGCAAACTGGCGTAGCGGCGGCGTCCGGCGGGGGCCGCAGATTGCAGCGGGAAGCCGCTCCCGTTTGAAGACGCGGGCAGGCCTGCGGCCGCGCGCAGGGTGGGCGCCAGATCCAATTGCGACACCGGCGCGGAATTCACTGCGCCCGCCGCGCGGCCGTCCGGCCAGCGGATCAATAGGGGAATGCGCAGCACCTCGGGGTAGAGCGTTTCACCATGCTCCAGCCCGTCATGCTCACCGAATTCTTCGCCGTGATCTGCGACGAAAATGACCAGGGCGTTCTCGCTGCGGCCGGCTGCGCGCAAGAGCGCCAGCGCGCCGCCAAAGGCGTCGTCGGCCGCCAGCACTTCGCCGTCATAGCGGTCGCGGCGGTTTTGCAGGATGGCGGGCGGGGCGAATGGCAGGCCGAGAGGCGTCAGATCGAAACCCGCCGGGACGATCAGTCCGGGCGTATTGAAGCGGTTGAATTCAACCGGCGGCAGGTAGGGCGTATGGGGCTCGAGGATGTGAACATAGAGAAACACGGGCAGCGCAGACGGCACGCGCTTGAGTGCGGCCGCCATTTTCTCCAGAACCGCGTTCGCGGGGGCGGATAGGTCTCCAGCGGGCGGCAGATAATCGAATTCATCAAAGCCGCGCGCGAATCCCAGCGCCGCATTGACATTCGGGCTGGCGGAAACCGCGACGGTGCGATAGCCTGCCGCGCGAAATAGTTCGGGCAGATACGGGGCTTCAGGGCGTAGCGGCGAAAGATGCAGTCCCGCGCCATGACCTTCAGGCGGCAATCCGGTAAGGATCGTCGCCACCGTCGGCTTGGTCCACGAGGTGACTGCGAGTGCATCATCGAAGCGTTCAGCCGTGGCCGAGAATTGCGCCAGCTGCGGGCTGGTCGGACGCGCATAACCATAGACGGACAGATGATCGGCGCGCAGTGCATCCACCAGAAAGATGAGCACGGTTGCCGGCTTTCCGGCGTTGACTTGCGGGGAAGAAAAATTCGTATTCGCGGGGAGAGCCCCCGGCGCGGCCCGCCAATCGGCGGGAAGTTCCGGCGCGCTGAAGCGAACTTCGCTGAGCGTCACCGCGCCGCCTTCGGCCGCAAGCGTCAGCACCAGGGGCTCGGCTGCGGCACCCTTCAACGCCACTGAAAATTCTTGCACCCCCCGCAATTTTTCGCCGTGAATTTCCCGCGCCGGGGCGCCATCCTGCTGGCTCAGAACCCGCAGCCGCACGCCTTCGCCGGCGGCGCAGATATGCAGGCGGGCACCGGATGGCAGCAAAAAGCTCCACTGCAAAGCGCTGCCGTCAGGCAGCAAACATTTTTCCCGGACCTTTGTACAGTCCGGTTTTCCGCCGGCAGGAACGGAACCCGGGCCATTCGCAGCTGCCGTGCCGCCTTTCAGGTCTTCCAGCGTGAGCTTGGAAAAATTGACCGCCAGCGGCCGCGGATCGCCCTGTCCGAATTCAACGGGGCGGCGTGCCCAGGGATGGGAAAAAGCCAGAAGATTCCAGCCCGCCTGAAGCGCCCCCTCGGGAATTTCCATCGTCGCGGCCGTGTCCTGCCAGCCGCTTTGCAGCACCACGGGAGGCAATGGCGTGCCATTGAGGGAAACGCCCAGCCGCGCTTCCGGGGCATCGGGATAAGGCAAGGGATGGGCCGCCAGGACGAGGCGCAACGGGCGCGGCGCCGTCAAAAAAAATTGCAGACTCGAATTTTTTCCCATGGCCCAGATGACGGGCCCCGGTTCGGGTTCGCTCCAGCCGCCTCGCCGGCGCGCATCGCCGGCGGGGTAAATGAGGTTGCCCCCCGCCGCTTCCTGCGCGAATTCCGCTTCGCCGGTATGATCCAGCAATGACAGCGAGGGCGGTGGCGCAGGATGACAGGCCGCGAAAACCGCCGCCAGCAGTCCGATCCCCGCGACGATTCGCGCGCGGCCCCTTATGTCCCTGTTCATCGCACCCTCATGAAAACATCGCCGCGAAAAAGAGACGCAGCTTGACCGCCCTGCCGACCACCGGCCGCCGGGTCAACGGATCACAGCGATCCCGCTCAATGGCATTCAGAATCGCGCGCCCGCCGCCCAGATAGAGCGCGAGTTGCCGGCCCAGAGGCGGCGGCACCCGGGAACGCAGGTCGTCACCCCCCGCACCCTCCGCAAACAGCGCCCGGGTATGCGGCAGCAACCGTTCGCGCAGCAGCCGTTTCAGGGCGGGAGAGGCGGCGGGTGAAAAAAAATCTTTTTCATCCACGCCCGCCGCGAGCCATTCCGTGCGTGGCGCGTAGATGCGTCCCTTGCGTGCATCCACACCCAGATCCTGCCAGAAATTCGCATATTGCAATCCCGTGCAGATCGCATCGCTCAGCCGGTCATTCTCCGCGCTCTCCGCCTTGAAAAGACGCAGCACCAGTCGCCCGACGCAGTTGGCGCTGAGCTTCGCATAACCCGCCAGCGCGTCCCAGTTTTCATAGCGAACCACGCTTTGATCCTGCAGGTTCGCGGCGATCAGGTCGGCGAATAATTCCATCGGCAGCGCCCGCTCCCGCATCAGCGCCGCCGCCCCTGCAAGCGGCCAAGGTACGGCGGTTTCGCCCGCGACCGCGCGCGCCAGCCCCGCTTCCCATTCCCGCAGCAAGGCCGTCCGGTCGCCCGCCGCCTCATCGCCCAAGTCGTCGGTGGCGCGGCAGAAGGCATAGAGCCGGGCGAAATCGTCGCGCAATTCCGCCGGCACGAAGCGCGACGAGACCGCGAAATTTTCATAGTGACGGCCCGCCAGCGTGCGCGCCCGCACGAGCGCCTCGGCGGGGGGAAGCTTTTCGAGATACTGCGCAACCGGATCCACAGCTAAATTCTAAGCGCGGCCGCAGACTCGCGATGAATTTCAAGCAATTTTCGCATTCTGTGAAAATACCCCCATGCCGAGCCGCTGCCCCTGGGCGAAGACCCCGCTCTCCATCGCCTACCATGACGACGAGTGGGGGCGGCCGGTGCATGACGACCGGGTGCTCTTTGAATTTCTCATTCTCGAAGGCGCCCAAGCAGGACTGAGCTGGGAAACGGTGCTGAAAAAGCGCGAGAACTACCACCGGGCATTCGCGGCTTTCGACCCGAAAAAAATCGCGGGTTTTGATGAGAATAAATGTGCTTCGCTGCGGCTCGACGAGGGCATCATCCGCAACCGGCTGAAGATCGCCTCGGCGGTGCGCAATGCGAAGACGTTTCTCACCCTGCAAAAAGAATTCGCCAGCTTCGCGAATTATCTCTGGGCCTTCACGGACGGAAAGCCAATCGTCAACCGCCCGCGCACGCCGGCGCAGGTGCCGGTGCGTACGGAACTCTCCGACCGCATCAGCAAAGAATTGAAGGCGCGCGGCATGAATTTCGTCGGCTCTACGATCATTTACGCCTACTTGCAAGCGACGGGCGTGGTGGATGATCATCTGGCGTCATGTCATCGGGCCGCATGAGGCATTCGACCGTTTGAGCGCGTGCCAGCACGCGAGTATGGCTGGAAATGGCCGGGTGGGCCATCAAGCGCCTCAGTGTGGAGATCAGCGCATTCGCTGCGTTCGGATTCCGGGCGCTCTCGTGCCCGATAAAATTCCCCCCTGATGAGCGACCCGCTGTATCCCGGCCTTGAGGCCGCCAGCAAAGCCGGTTACGAGCCGGTCATCGGGCTGGAAGTCCACGCCCAGCTGATCACCCGCACCAAGGCTTTTTGCGGCTGCGCGGTGGCTTACGGCGCCGAGGCCAACACGCTCACCTGCCCGATCTGCCTCGGCCTCCCGGGCGCGCTGCCCGCCTACAACAACGCGGCGCAGGCGCAGGCGGTGACGGCCGCGCTGGCGCTCCACTGCGAGATTCACGCGCAGTCGATTTTTTCGCGCAAGAATTATTTCTATCCCGATCTCACCAAGGGTTACCAGATCACCCAGTACGACAGGCCGCTGGCGACGGGCGGTCGGCTGGCAATTGAACGGGAAGACGGCACGGTGACGGAGATCGGCCTTGAGCGGCTGCATGTCGAGGAGGACACCGGCAAGTCGGTGCACGAGGGCTTCAAGGGGGCGGATGAAACCACGGGTCTGGATTTCAACCGTGCCGGCACACCGCTCGCGGAGATCGTGTCGCGCCCCGACATGCGCACCCCCGCCGAGGCCGCCGCCTACATGAAGGCGCTGCGGGCGCTGCTGGTCGCCTGCGCGGTGAATGACGGCAATCTCGAAGAGGGCTCGCTGCGCTGTGACGGGAATATCTCGGTGCGCAAAATCGGCGCCCCGCAATTTGGGGTGAAGGTGGAGGTGAAAAATCTCAACTCCTTCCGCTATCTCGCCAAGGCGATTGATTACGAGATCGGCCGCCAAGTCGCGGCGCTGCAGGCGGGTGAAGTCATCCGTCAGGAGACCCGCACTTTTGATCCCGCGAATAACGCCACCCTCGTGATGCGGGTGAAAGAAGGAGCCGATGATTACCGCTATTTCCCCGAGCCCGATCTGCCGGTGCTGGTGACGACGACTGAATTGATTGAAGCGCGACGGGCGCTGCTCCCTGAATTGCCGCTGGCGAAGAAGCGGCGTTATGTTGAGAAGCTGGGATTATCCTCCGAAGTCGCCGACGCGCTGACCGCCGAACCGCTCGCGGCGGATTACTTCGAGAAAACCGTGGCGGCCGGCGCCGAAGCGAAAGTCGCGGGTAACTGGTGCGCGGTGGAACTCGCCGGCCTGCTTGCCGCGGCGAATCTGAATTGGTCGCATTGTCCGCTGCCGCCAGAAAAGCTGGCCGAACTGTTCAAGCTGATCTCCGGCGGCACCCTCACTGGAAAGATGGCCAAGCCGGTTTTGGAAGAAGCATTCCGCACCGGCGAATCCCCCGCTGCCATCGCCGAGAAGAAGGGCCTGCGGGCAGTCAGCGACGACGCCACGCTGAAACCCCTGGTGGACGAAATCGTCGCCGCAAATCCACAAGCCATCAATGATTTCAAGGCCGGCAAGGAGCGGGCGCTGGGTGCTCTGGTGGGACAGGTCATGAAAAAAACCGGCGGCAAAGCCGATGCCGCCATCGTGCAGAAATTAATTCGCGACGCGATGGCGAAGGGTTGACTCAGCGATGTTCATCGGGTTGACCGGCCGCAACGCCGCGGGCAAGGGCGCGGCGGCGGAATTCTTCCAAGCCCGCGGGTTTAATTATTTATCGCTCAGCGATTTGCTGCGCGAAGAGCTCGCTGCGCGCGGCCTGCCGGCCACCCGGGAAAATCTCACCGGGGCCGGAAAAACGCTGCGCGCGTCGCAGGGGGCGGGGGTATTGGCGGCGCGGGCGATGAAAAAGTTATCACCGGAAATTGTGAAGGATAAAGATTGGGTGATTGATTCAATCCGTTCGCCGGCGGAAGTGACGATGCTACGCGCGCTGCCGGAATTCACGCTGCTGGCCATTGACGCGCCGGCGGAACTGCGTTTCGCCCGCCTGCGCGCGCGCGGCCGCGCCGGGGACAGCGCCTCGCTGGAAGAATTCATCGCGCACGAGGCGGCGGAGGACACGGCCGATCCAAACGGCCAGCAGCTCTCCGCGACTTTCGGGCTCGCCGATGTCATCATAGCCAATGACGGTGAGCGCGTTGCGCTGCTTGCACGATTGGAAGAGTTTTTAACGCGAATGAGAAAAGCCGGATGAACGAGAAGCAGAGCAAATTTTTCGGGATTGTCGCGGTGGCTTACGCCGCCGCGCAGCCGGTCATTCCCGGTCTCGCCAATGGCCTCGCCTTCCTCTGGCTGATGGGTTGGGGCTGGGGCCTGGTCGCGAAACGCTGGCGCGGAGACCGGGTTGCGCTGGCGGTCGCGGGTTTGTTCGCCGCGCTGTTCATCGCCGTCGCTTGCAATCCCGACATCGTCTGGATCGTGCGCGAGCGGCTGGCCGGGGTTTCCTCCGAGATTCTCGACGGTGATCCGCGCTCGGGCATGGCCGGACGCGAATTCTGGGCGATTTGGGACTACTGGCATTTTCTCCTGCTGATGACCGGCGGAATCTGGCTCAGCCTCGGCTGGCCCTGGCTGCGGCGCGCGCTGCTGGCGTTCGGCATTTCCTCCTCGATCGCGCTGCTCTCGAGTTATGTCGAGCTCTTCACGAAAATAAATTTTCGCTGGGATCTTTTCGGGCCCATGATGAAGCGCGCGGATCTGTTGTGGCTGATCGGTCGCGACACCGTGACCCGCCTTCCGGAGGGACGGGTGATGGGTTTTTTCGATCACCCCCTGACTTACGGCGGCCTGCTGGGCTTGACCGCGCTCCTGTCTGCGGGGTTTTTTCTGTATGGCAGCTTCACCGGTGAGGATGGAACTTCGCGTGGGCTCCGGCGGGGGCTGGCGCCCTTTACCCTGCTCACCGGGTTGATGCTGGTGCTGGCGAAAAACCGCAGTTACTGGTTCGGCGCTGGCCCGGCGGCGGCGGTGCTGCTGTGGTGGAAGGGCCGGCGCTGGCTGCTCGGGCTGGGCGTGGCGGGCCTGGCAATTTTTGCGCTGGCTTATTCTTTATCCAGCGATTTCCGTTTCCGCTTCAATGACATTTTCGTCATGGGCCACAACAATGAGCGCTTCGTTTTCTGGTGCTCGGGTAAAGGCATGGTGCAGGATCGCCCGCTCACCGGCTGGGGGCCGCGCGGCTACCGTGAACACGGCCAGCTTTATCGCGACGAATGCCGCAAGGGCTTCGAACTCTCCAACTTCACCCATGTCCACAACAGTTATTTGCAGGTCGCGGTGGAGGGGGGGCTCATTGGAGAAGCGGCATTTTTATTCCTGCTTGCGCTCATCGCCCTGCGGCTTTACCGGCGCGCGAAAGCCGGCGACAACAGCGCCGCTTTCGCCCGTGGCATGCTCGCCGCGCTGGTCTGTTTTTCTGTGGCGGCCCTCTTCGAGTGGAATTTCGGCGACAAAGAACCCTCTATGCCCCTCTTCTTCTTCCTCGCCGCCGCCCTCAATGTGCCGGCCGAGGAATCGCTGCCGAAGAAAGAATCAGAATAAAGAAAACCGCGAAATACGCGAACCACGCGAAAATGAAGAAGGCTAACAGAACATACCCGACTTCTTCTCCTTTAGCGTGTTTAGCGTATTTCGCGGTTTGAATTTTTCTTCTGGATTATTTGTCCACTTCGCCCATGACGGGATCGAGGGAGGCGATGATGGCGACCAGATCGGCGACCATGGCGCCGCGCGCGAGTTCGGGCAATGCCTGCAAATTCATGAAGGAGGTGGAACGGATCTTGGTGCGGTAGCTGCGCGGGCCGCCGTCGGAGATGCAGTAGAAGCCGAGTTCGCCCTTGGGCCCCTCGATGGGTTCGTAGGCTTCACCGGCGGGAACCTTCATTTCGGTGACGACCATGAACTGGTAGATCAGTTCCTCCATCTTGGTGAGGACTTTGTCTTTCGGCGGCAGCACGATGCGGTCGTTGTCAATGTTGTGCGGGCCGGCCGGGAAATTCTTGATGACCTGTTCGATGATGCGCACCGATTGCCGCATCTCTTCCATGCGCACCAGATAGCGGTCATACACATCACCGACGGTGCCCACGGGAATCTCGAAATCAAGCTGGGAATAAAGCCAGTAGGGCGCCTTCTTGCGCAGATCGTAATCGACGCCGCAGGCGCGCAGCGAGGGGCCGGTGACCCCGAGCGACCAGGCCCGATCCTTGTCGAGCGTGCCCACCCCGCGCGTGCGGTCGCACCAGATGCGGTTCTTGGTCAGGAGGCCATCCGCCTCCGCCAAAGTCTTCGGCACGGTGGCGATGAACTCGCCGATCATGCGCAGCACCTCATCGTCGAAATCCCGCGCCGAACCGCCCGCGCGGGCAAACGACACCGTGAAGCGGGCGCCGGTCATCTTCTCAAAAATATTGTAAAGCCGCTCGCGGTCGTTGAAAGTGTAGAAGAAGGGCGTGATCGCGCCCAGGTCAATCGCATGCGTCCCCAGCCAAAGCAGATGCGCGGAGATGCGCGCCAATTCGCAGCAAACCACCCGGATCGCCTGCTGCCGCTCGGTGATCTTCACTTCCAGCAGCTTTTCCACCGACTGAATATAAGCAAAATTATTCGACAGCGGCGCCAGGTAATCAAGCCGGTCGGTATAGGGCACGAACTGGTTCCAGGTGCGGTTCTCCGCCAGTTTTTCCATCGCCCGATGGAGATACCCCACCACCGGCACCGCTTCAACGATGGTCTCACCGTCCAGCGTCACGATCACCCGCAGCACCCCATGGGTCGAAGGGTGCTGGGGGCCCATATTGACCGTGAGCAGTTCGGTTTTCAGGTCATTGGCGGGAACGGCGTTAGACATGAGGGGGTAATTATCCTGCGGGCGGTGGTTATGAGATTGGTTCTTATGAGATTAGGAGTGAAGTCCGCTGTCTTAAACTCTCACACCGGCTTGATCCCGGTATATTCTCGGAAAATCCCGAGCGTGACCTTGCATTTCACTTCCGTGAATCCCACCGCCCGCATGTTATCCAGGATGGTTTCGGGCGGGGCGCAGGCGGCGATTGTTTCCCAATAATAAATCCATAATTTCGAAACTGCGCCGCGACCGGTAATCCTGTAAAAAAATGGAATCAGGCCGCACAGGTGGATGCGCAGAAAAAAACGGCCGAGTGCGCTTTTCGGCCGGGAGATTTCCGGCAGGCAAACTTTGCCTCCCGGCTTGAGCACGCGGAAGAATTCGCGGAAAGTCTGCGCGAGATCCGAGACATGACGCAGCGCGTAACCCATGCTGAGGAAATCCATCGTTCCGTCCGGCAGCGGAATGGATTCAGCGCGCGCCTCAATCGTCTCGATGGACAGGTGGCGGCGCGCCTCGGCGAGCATGCCGGGCGAAGGATCAAGGCCGATCAATTTTCCCGTCGGCCCGATGATCTTTAGCGCCTCGCGCGCCAGCAACCCGGTGCCGATGGCGACATCCAGCATCTGCATCCCCGGCTGCAAGCCCGACTCGCGCAGCACCCGCTGGCGGTACCAAGGGCCCGAGCCCAGCCCGGTCAGCCATTCCGCCTGATCGTAAAGCGGCGCGGCGGCGTCAAACAGCTCGCGGGTCTTCGCGGCGCGGGTCGCTTCGTCCCCCACGAATTCACGCACTTCGGGCGTGGGGGTGAGCGGGCTCACAGGATGGGTGTCGTTCATCCGGTAACGATAGCAGGCGGGAGTGACCAAGAGGGGCGACCCGCGATCCAGGCGAATGGAAAATCTGGATTCCGCGCGCTCCTCCGTGCGGCCCGTAAAATCTCCCCATGCATGATCGCGTCAAGGAACTGAACGACCGGCTCGCTGCGGCGCGCGCCGGGGGGGGCGAAGCGCGCACGGTGAAGCAGCACCAGGAGGGCAAGCTCACCGCCCGTGAGCGGCTGGAGCTGCTTTTTGACCCCGGCTCGTTCGAGGAGCTCGACGCGCTGGTGGTACACCGCTCCACTGATTTCGGCATGGCGGAAAAAAAGATTCCCGGCGACGGCGTCATCACCGGCCACGGCAAGGTGGACGGGCGCATCACTTTCGCCTTCGCGCATGATTTCACCGTCTTCGGCGGTTCTCTATCGGAAACCTTCGCGGAGAAAATTTGCAAGCTGATGGATCTCGCGCTCAAGGTCGGCGCGCCCATGATCGGCCTCAATGATTCCGGCGGCGCCCGCATCCAGGAAGGGGTCGTCTCGCTGGGCGGGTTTGCCGATATTTTTTTGCGCAACACCCTGGCCTCCGGCGTCATTCCGCAGCTCTCCCTCATCCTCGGCCCCTGCGCGGGCGGGTCGGTTTATTCCCCCGCCATCACCGATTTCATCCTCATGGCCGAGCGGGGCGCCTACGCCTTCATCACCGGCCCCGATGTAATCAAAACCGTTCTGCATGAGGAGATCACGAAGGAAGAACTGGGCGGCGCGGCGGTGCATGCGGCCGTCTCGGGTGTCGCCCATTTCCGCACGCCCACTGACGAAACCGCCATCGCCCTGACGCGCGAACTGCTCTCCTTCCTGCCGCAAAACAACCAGGAGGACGCGCCGCGCCGACCCACGCAGGATCCGCCCCACCGCGAGGACGCGGCGCTGGACTCCCTCGTGCCTTCTGATCCGTCCAAGCCTTACGACATCAAGCAGGTCATCACGAAAATCGTGGATGAAGGCCATTTCCTCGAAGTCCACCGCGAATATGCCGGCAACCTCGTGGTCGGATTCGCCCGCCTCGGCGGCCGCCCGGTGGGCATCGTCGCCAACCAGCCGAATTTTCTCGCCGGAGTGCTCGACATCAAAGCCTCACTCAAGGGCGCCCGCTTCGTCCGCTTCTGCGACGCCTTCAACATCCCCGTCATCACCTTCGAGGATGTCCCCGGTTTTCTCCCCGGCCGCGAACAGGAACACGGCGCCATTATTTTGCACGGCGCAAAACTGCTGTATGCCTATGCCGAAGCCACCGTCCCGAAAATCACCGTCATCACCCGCAAAGCCTACGGCGGGGCTTATTGTGTGATGGGCTCCAAGCACTGCCGCACCGATTTGAATTTCGCCTGGCCCACCGCCGAAATCGCGGTCATGGGCGCGGAAGGCGCGGTGAACATCCTCTACCGCGAAGAAATGAAAAAGGCGGAAAACGCCCCGGCGCGGCGCAAAGAATTGATCGAGGAATACAACGACAAATTCGCGTCACCCTGGGTGGCCGCCGAGCGCGGTTTCGTGGACGCGGTGATTCTCCCGAGGGAAACCCGGCGCAAACTCATCGCGGGATTGGAGATGCTCGACAACAAGCGGGAGGTTTCACCGATGAAGAAACATGGGAATATCCCGCTGTAAAAATTACCTGATTCGCTTCCTTGACGATTTCATAATCACTGCCATGACATTGGGTTGTTCGATCTGCTTGAAAGACATCCTGAACGATGCAGGGCTCAAATTTGGTGATGATCTTATTTGCGCAGAGTGCAAGCAGAATTATTTCCAGAGGCTTCGTGAAGGCGTTACCCCGGCTTTCCGGGCGAATTCCAGGCAGGATAAATGGATGAATTTTCTACGGCGAACGGCGATGATGTGTGGTTACTGGTTTCTGTTCGCATTCATCCCGTTACTGTCCCAGCATTCGGATTTTGACGATTTTTTCATTATGGCTGTAATCGCAGTCATTGGAATTGAGATCATCAGGTGGCGATTGAAGCTGAAATGGCGGAAAGCCTTGCTGCCACTAGCACTATCCAATGCGATGCTGCTGGGAGTAATGATCGCTGTTTATTCATTACTTTTCGCAGGCATCCGGAAATTCGTACACCTGACACCACATCAAGCCAATAACCCCATCCTCCTTGCAACTGTACATTACGTGCTCACATTGCCGATGATTATTTTTGGGGGGATTTGTTGGTCGCTCTGGCCAGGTTTGTGGCTGGTGTTCACAGATACAGCCCGATGGACTTGGAAAATAATTACCCAGTCATTGCGAGGGACGAAGTGACGAAACAGTAGGGCAATTGACAATTGAGGCCACGTCTATAACCCACAAAGTTCTTGAGGACAGGTCTTGAAGCATGCGCGCCCGAACCCTCGTCATTGCGCCGGATGCGAGAGCGGGCATCGTGTGCTGTGACCCCTCTCCTCCGTCCACGGGGGTGAGGGCGGACTCGCCGCAGGCGAGCCGGGTGAGGGGGTGCCGGATGATGCACAACGAATGATTTCAAGTGCATCCAGGTGCTTAGACCCCCTCACCCGCGTCGCTCTCGCGCGCGACCTCGCCCCCGCAGACGGAGGAGAGGTGTACGACTCGTCCTCCAGCACCCTGAGGCGTCGTAGTCGCCAACTGTAACTATTTGTCTGCAGGTGCCCGCCACTTCGTTATTGCGCCGGGCGCGAAAGCGAGCGGAATCTAAGACTTCTTTGTGACGAAGCACCGCGAACCTGCGCGCAGCGGCGACGCAATAGAAATCTAAAAGAAACCTCAGCCAATCGAGTGGGTTGGGTACGGAAGGTTGCAGCGCCCAAAACACCAGATTGCCGCGTCCAAAGATTCCGAACGCTCTCGCGTCCGGCGCACTGCAGTACGCAAGTGGCTTTACCAAATCGCCGTACGCTCTTCGCAATCCGCCATAATTTCCGCAGGAGATTGCCATGACCATTCGCCGCCTGTTCTCGTTCATTGCCCTCGCCGCCGCCACCTGCGTGGCCGCTCAATCCTCTCCCGGATGGGTGACGCCCCGGCTTTCCGTCAATGGGAAGGAGATTCGCGAACCTGCCCGGACGGAGCTTTATGACAGTGTCACCGGTCTGGGAGTGAGCCGCGACGGACAGCTGGTTGCGGTCGGCACCGGCTCCGGGGTGGATATCCTGTGGAGCGCGAATGGCGCCCGGCTGAGTAATTCGGCGGAGCATCTCAACGGGGTGCGTGCCGTCCGCTTCACCGCAGATAACAACAGCTATTGGGCAACCGATGACAACGCCAGGTTATGGCATTTCGAAACCCGTAGCGGCAAGCTTTTGCGCCGCATCAAGGTGCCCGAAGGGGACTTGCGGACGATTGCCCTCTCCCCGGATGAGTTGGCCATCGCGTCGGGCGGCGAACGAACCATCCTGTGTGTGTGGAATGCCGTGGATGGCGCTGTGCGCTGGTGCACACAGCGGGCCAAGAAAGACACCATCGAGGCGGTCGCCTTCTCCCCCGATGGCTCGCGCATCGCATACGCAGGGAATCGCGGGATCATCCGCTTCCTCGACGCAAAGAGCGGCGATGAACGCGCGCGGAGCGTCGCCGGTGATTCGATCAACGCCCTGGTGTGGGATGCGCAGGGACGCTGGATCGCGACGGCGGGAAATGACGCAATGATCCGCCTGTGGAACCCCGACGGCACCGCCGCGGGCGCTTTCCCGCGTGGCGGCGATTGGGTGTCGGCGCTGGCCGAGTTCCCCGACGGCCGCCTCGTCTCGCTTGACGCCAAAGGGACGATCCGCACCTGGACTCTGCCCGGGGGAAAGCAGGACTTCGTCATCGCGGGGGATAAAAATGGGGCCGACGCGCTGGCGATCCTGCCCGACGAGATCACGATTTTCACCGGCGGCGCGGACCACGCGCTATTCCGCTGGAAACTTCCCGAGGCCGGCGGTAAGTGACGGTCGCCATGAAGTCATACCTCCCATGGTTTTCCGTGGACTATGTAATCTTTCACGGTGATGCGATCATCGCTTGAACTAATTTCCATCCTCGGCCCCACTGGCACGGGGAAGAGCGAGATTGCTGCTGCGGTGGCCGAGCGGTTGAACGGCGAGGTGGTGAACTGCGACGCGTTTCAGCTTTATGCCGGGCTGGCCGTTGCGACCGCGCAGCCGGGCCGGGAACTGACGGATCGTGTTCGTCATCACGGCTACGGCGTGCTCGACCCGCGCGAGCGGTTGAGCGCCGGCGCCTACGCGGCCATGGCACGGGTCTGGATTGCGGAAATCAAGACGCGGGGAAAAATTCCGGTGCTGTGCGGGGGCAGCGGGTTTTACTATGAGGCGCTGGTGCGGCCGCTGCCGACGACGCCGGCGCGAGATCCGGCCGTCGCGGCCAGGCTGGTGCGACTGGCGGAAAAACATGTCCGGCCTGATTATTTATTACGGCTGCTGCGGCGGCTCGATGCCGACGCGGCGGCCCGGCTGGGCGCGCGCAACAGCGCCCGGGTGATGCGCGCGCTGGAATACCGGGTGCAAACCGGTGCGAAGTTCAGTTTGCTGAATACCGGGCGCGAGACGCGGCCGCCGGTCTACGCCGCACAAGCCTTCATCATTGACATGCCCAAAGAAATTCTCACGCAGCGACTGGAATTGCGGGCGGCGGGTTTTTTTCAAAAAGGGCTGCTGGGCGAAATTTCCGCCTTGCGCGCAGGCGGGCTGACGGACGATGCGCCGGGGCTGCGCGCCATCGGCTGTGCGGAGGCCCTGGCGGTGCTCGACGGGCGCATGTCCGAATCGCAAGCGATCGCCGCCATCACGCTGCGAAGCGTGCAATACGCCAAGCGGCAACGCACCTGGTTCCGGCGGACCCCCGATGCCCGCCGGCTGGTGAGTGGTGTAGACTTTACCGGAACGGATTCCGCTGCTCTCGCGCAGACAATCCTGACGCGGTGGCAGATGAATTCGCAAGACTGAGATACTCATGGAACTGGCGCTCTTCAAACGCATCCCCATGTTCGCCGGCCTCGCCGACGCCGACCTGCGCAAGCTGGCAGGCGTTGCGGCGCGCCGCTTTTACAAAGACGGCAGCGTGATTTTCTACGAGGAGGATGTCGCCGACCATCTCTTCATCATTGAGTCGGGCGAGATCAAGGTCACCATGCTGGGCGAGGGAGATCGCGAGGTCATCCTTTCGCTTTTCGGCGCCGGCGAATGTTTCGGCGAACTGGCGCTCCTCGATGAATCTCCCCGCTCGGCCACCGTGGTCGCGCAGGAAGACACCACCTTGGTGGTCATCGGCCGCGACGAGTTTCATCAATTTCTGCTGCAAAACCCTCCGGTCGCGCTGCATCTTCTGAAAATCCTCGCCCAGCGGCTGCGCAAATCTACCCACCGCATCGAATCGCTGGTGCTACTCGATGTCTTCGGCCGGGTGGCGCGGCTGCTCCTTGAGATGGGCAAAGAACACGGCGCCAAACAGCCCGACGGCGCCCTCTCCTTCCCCCGCCCCACCCAGCAGGATCTCGCCTCGATGGTCGGCTCCTCGCGCGAAACGGTCAGCCGAGTCATCAAGGAACTCTCCACCGCCGGCTTGATCCGGGTCGTCGGCAGCAAATACCTGATCTATCCCGAGAAATATCATGGCAAAAAGCGAGAGCAGCCACATTGAGCTGAGGTGATCCGCTCCCGATTTTCTTGGACACGCGAAATAAGACAGAATGTCCAATGAGTCAGACCTGCAATTATTCAGGAACCACCCCGTACGCGCCTGCCGGCTATCGAAGCGGGAGATCGGCGGTGCGTTGAGCATTCTGACGCGGAGAGTATCCATCCCGGCGCGGGAGGGCGCGAGGCAAGTCAGCACAAACCCGACGCTGATTCGAACCTGGAAGCGCAGCATCAAATTCCTGAAGCAGGCACATCCCGAAATTTTTGGAAATATACCCTATGACCCCGTGAGACTTCAGTCGTCACTTTAGTCGTTGCGGTTGCGCGAGGCTAACGCTAAAGGCTGAAACGATGGCCACACTCTCGGCATTTGATGCCGTAGATCTCCCTGCTGCAGCCAGTGCAGTGAACGGAACTTTCATTCGGATTTCCATCCCATTTGAGCACGGCGTTGCAGTCGTCGCAATTCGAGATGCTGGTGTGAAAGCCGCATGATGGGCAAGTGTAGTGCAGAAACGCTGTCATTCGTGTCCTCATGCCGCTCGGGAAGTCTTTACTTCCGAGGGCTAACTGTGTTTATCCCGCGTGTACACGGGAGAATAATCCGCTTTCTGTTGGATTTGGCATTCTACGACGATAAATGGCTGGACGATGCCGAGCGAGAGGTACTGCTGTTTCAATGCCTGCGGTAGATTGTGGAAATCGTCGGCAACGCCTCTGCACGAATAGACCCCACAAAGACAGGGCATGGTCCAGCGGCGCTCGCTCATCGTGGTGGAGTAATCGAAGCGAAACTCCTCCCCGGCGGCAATGGCCTGAAGCGCTATCAGCTCGATGGAGTTCCGTATGCCCGTATTGGGACGGCACGAGTGGTTGATGAACACCCCTGGCGGATCGAGATCGATGTAGAGATTACGGCCGATCTGAAGCGGGTTGGCCTCTTTTTCACCCATGGCGCTCACCTGTTCGGTGTTGATGACCCTTCCGGTGAATTGCAGGATCCGTTCGCCTGCGACAAAATCGCGTCTGGCGAACAGTCCCATTCCCAGATCGCACTCAGTCACGAGTATGTTTGGGTGCATGCTTCATCTCCCCGGATCGCTCTGGATTGTTGAGGTGTTCCGCCACCGCGCCCCGCAGAGCAAGGGGATAACTTGCCCAATAAGGATCTTCCTCAGAGTCGGGTTCCAGTTTCACGATGACGGGTTTCCTCCCGTGCTTTGCGGTCACCGCATTGAAAGCGGGGACGACGACGCGCCGGGTGAATTCCGCCTCCGTCGAGTAGTAAGTCTCGAAGAGGATGCAGCGCGAGAGGAACAGCTCAAAGAATTCCTGGTAGTAGTCCGCCGGACCGGCGCCGAACGAGAGGTACCACGCCGAGCCATCGATGTAGTGCGCGTCCCGCGAAACCGGGCCCATATCGCGCAGGAGGCGATGCTGAAAGTCGATCAGTGACTCCCCCCACCGCGTTCGTAGGTGCCGCAGCGGCACTCCCTGTGCAGCGTTCAGGTCGCAAACGGTCAGGGTTGGCGCCCGGGACACCGAACCCGGCGAGTCCGTGAAGCGCATCTTGGCGAGAGGCAGTTTGGAGGTGTTGTGTGCCACGAACTTATCGGCGTGAAACTCGAAGCTGAGCGGGATCAGGCCATTCTCCGCAGCGAGCTGCATGAAGCGGGCGAGCTCGTGAGTGGCCGAGGCGACCTGTCGGGTGATCACCGCGCAGCGCCCCGATGGAAAGCCATGAGGGATGCGGATTGAAGGCACCGGCACTTGATCGATCAGAGCAAGAGCATCCCGCAGGGGCGTGTAGAGGTTGGGGACGTCCATAGCATGTTCATTACGCTGCTGGTTCACGCAAACCTGCCTGACAGCAAGACGAGAGAAACAACCGCGAAGACGAGGCCGATAAGTTCAGTAGTTGAAAGGGGCTCTCGAAACACCAGAACACCGATGATGGCCAGCGCGACAACGACAACAATGCTATAAACAGCGCCGATCGTGGCCAACTTGGTGTTGCGAAGGACATGAACCCAGCCGAACGCGCATGCAGCATACAGTCCAACGCCGAGGATAAATCCAAACGAGCGATATGGCTGCGCTGATTCGCTGGCGCGCTTGAGGTAATAGTCGGCAGTAACACTCACGAAACTGAGGGCGACCGTGACAATTATTGAAGGAAAATTCTTCATGGACACACCGTCCCAACTAGAAACATCGAGATGGTTAGATGACTAGAACGCTGAATCTCGGCCTTCACCATCAAACGACTAAATATTCTGATTTTTGGCAGCGGGAATCACTTTTCGACCCCGATGGACATGGCGTAAAGCAGATTCTTGCGGTAGAGCATATTCGGCCTCATCGCAATTGTAGGCCGGTTATGCTCTGTTTGCAAGTGCGCCAATTGGGTAATTTTTGTTTGTGAAGCAGCGCGTACGGTTGCCGAGATCCATCAGGGTACTCGGGAAGAATGTCCGAGATAAACGGCGGGCGTTAGGATTGTCGCAAGAGGGGCTTGCCGAGCTATCCGGGCTCCATTGGACTTACATCGGGCGGGTGGAGCGTGCGGTGGTGAATATTTCTCTTTACAATATTGACCGAATTGCAAAAGGACTGAGTTGCAAAGTTGAGGATTTGCTGCGTGGTGCGTGAGTCAGCTCGATTTCTATCATTACCCTGTGCACGGACAAATCACTCCGCCTTAGCGACCGCAGAAAACATTGATCCACCCCCGATTTTCTTGGATACGATATTAGGCAGAATGTCCAAGGCGTCAGACACGACGCGTCACCGCGCCAATTTCCCCAGCATCTGCGCAATACGCACCGCGTAATTCCGAGCGGCGATGCAGCGGGAGGGTTGGGCGATACGGCGGAGACGGAGAATGTCCAGGATGGCAGCGCATTCGTAAACGCTGCCTTGCGCGATGACGAAATGGCGGCGACGGTCAGGAGTCGTTCGGCGCCCAGCGCCTTCGGCGATGTTGAGGATGATGCTGATCGAGGCTCTTTCAAGTTGGTCACGAAGCGTGGGTGTGCCCCTCTGGGGAAGAAGGCTCATAACGCCCAAATGAAATTTCAAAGCGAGTTGGTAAACATCGAGTGATTCGTGTGACAGCTGTGCGGTGGTGGGTTTGTTTTCGTTGTAGTTCATGAGTCTGCCTCCGGAGAGCTTTTTTTATTTGTCCCTCTCGTAAACCGCAGAGGGCAAATAAAAAAAGCCCGGAGGAGGTCTCACATGAACGCACGAAATCAAACCCGCTGCGCTGTCGCAACAGGGGCACGGCCTTCTTTCTTCAGCGTGATTCGTAAACGATAGCGTAAAGCGATGCAAGCGGCGTGACAGGTACTCCTGGCGCGCCGCTTGCTGTTATTTATTGAACCGCCAGTGGCAAACGAAAAAGGGCGGGTCTTAGACCCGGACCCACCCCTATGACATCTCGGAATTCATCCCGCGATCAATACCCTGTCTCCCCCGTCGCCAGCCACCGTTTGAGTTCCTGGATATGATAAGTCGTGTCGATTTCCTTCGGACAGGCCTCCGCGCAATTGAAGATGGTGTGACAGCGCCAAACTCCCGTCCGTTCGCTGTTGAGCACGGTGCGTCGTTGTTCGTTGCCCTGGTCGCGCGGGTCGAAGACATAGCGGAAGGCTTTCACCAGCGCGGCGGGGCCGAGATATTGCTCGTTGGTCCAGAAGCTGGGGCAGCTCGAGGTGCAGCAGCCGCACTGGATGCAGCGCGAGGCCTCCTCGACCCGGCGCGAATGAACATCGTCCACCCGCCGTTCCAGCGCCGGCATGGGCGCGCCGCTGTCCACTTGCCAGGGGGTCACCGCCTCGAGATTGCGGTAGAAGGGCTGCATGTCCACCGCGAGATCCTTGAGCGGGGCGAAGCCGGGCAGCGGATCAAGCGTAATGGTGGCGCCTTTCAGATCGCGGATCAGCACTTGGCAGGCCAGGCTGTTGACGCCGTTGATCTTCATGCCGTCCGAGCCGCACACGCCGTGCGCGCAGGAGCGGCGGTAGGTGAGGGTGGAGTCGTGCTCCCCCTTGAGCCGCTCGAGCACATCGAGAATCCGCTCCATGGGATCCACCTCCAACTGGAAGCGGTCGTAATGGGACGCATTGGTCTCGGGGTTGTGGCGGAAAATCTTGAAAGTGGCGAGCATGAAAGAGCCTCGGAATCAGATAACCGCCAAGACGCCAAGGCGCCAAGCGGGTTGCGAGAGCAAACCGAATCTGAATAGCAATTACACCAATCGGTTTTTCTTCATTTTTTCTTTTCTTGGCGTCTTGGCGTCTTGGCGGTTAGTTTTCATTTTCTTAATATTTCCGTTCGACGGGTTTGAATTTGTCGCCGCGCACCGGGGCGTGCCGCAGTTCGATGGCGCCGTCCGGCTTGGGGAATGCGTAGGTGTGCTTGCGCCAGTTGACATCGTCGCGATTGGGGAAGTCGGTGCGGGCGTGGCCGCCCCGGGATTCTTTGCGGGCGAGGGCGGAGGCCACCAGCACTTCCGCGAAGGTCAAAACATTGTGCAGTTCGAGCAGGTCGATGAGGTCGGTGTTGAAGGTGCGGCTGCGATCCTTGATGCCGATCTTGGCGGCCCGCCCCTTGAAAATTTTGATTTCGTTGAGCAGCGCGGTCATCCCTTTTTCTTCGCGAAAGACCGAGCAGCGATCCATCATCGCTTCTTGCAATTCGGCGCGGATGTGGGCGACCGACTCGGGGCCGTCGGCGCGGCGCAGGGTTTCCACCCGCTCCACCACCTGCTTGAAAGGGTTTTCTTTGATCGGCTCCACCGCGTTCTGGGCGACGAATTCGCGCATCGCCATGCCGGTGCGGCGGCCGAAGACGACGGTGTCGGTGAGGGAATTGGTGCCGAGCCGGTTTGCCCCGTGCACGGATACACAGGCGACTTCCCCCGCCGCATAAAGCCCTTTCACAATCGCGCCGGTCTCGTCCGCTTTCACCCGGCCGTCGAGGTCGGTGGGCACCCCGCCCATGGCGTAATGCGCGGTGGGCTGTACGGGGATCGGCTGGGTGTAGGGATCGACGCCCAGGTAAGTGCGGGCGAAGCCGGTGACATCGGGCAATTTTTCGTCGATGAATTTCTTGCCCAGGTGAGTGACATCGAGATTCACATAATCTTTGCCATCGACGCCGCGCCCCTCCTTCACTTCGGTCATGATAGCGCGCGACACCATGTCGCGCGGCGCCAGATCCTTCACTGACGGCGCGTAGCGCTCCATGAAGCGCTCGCCTTTGCCGTTGTAGAGAATGCCGCCTTCGCCGCGCGCGGCCTCCGAGACGAGAATGCCCAGCTTGCGCAGTCCCGTCGGATGGAATTGCACGAATTCCATGTCTTCGAGCGGCAGCCCGGCTTCCCACACCAGCGAACAGCCGTCGCCGGTGTTGGTGAGGGCGTTGGAATTAATTTTGAAAGCCCGGCAATAGCCGCCGGTCGCCAGCATGATCGCCTTGGCGGTGAAGGTCTCGATTTCTCCGGAAATCATGTTCATGGCGATGAGCCCTTTCGCCGTGTTGTCCTCGATGATCAGTTTCAGCACGAACCATTCGCTGTAAAACTGCACCTTGCGTTTCATCGACTGGTCATGCAGGGTGTGCAGGACGGCGTGGCCGGTGCGGTCTGCCGCGTGGCAGGCGCGTTTGACGGCGACCCGCTTGTTGTTGTCATCCTTGAGTGCGGGATCGGGATTGGGACGGGTGTGGCCGCCGAAATTGCGCTGCGAGATGCGTCCGTCCGCAGTGCGCGAGAAGGGGACGCCCATGTGCTCCAGTTCAATCACCGCGCGAGGAGCATCCTGGGCGAGGATTTCCGCAGCGTCCTCGTCGGTGAGGAAATCGCCCCCCTTCACCGTGTCGAACATGTGCCATTCCCAGTGGTCTTCCTCGACATTGCTGAGCGCGGCGGAAATGCCCCCCTGCGCCGCGCAGGAATGGGCGCGGGTGGGGAACACCTTGGTGAAGACCGCCGTGGAGGCGGAGCCCACGGTTTCAAGGCTGGCGCGCAGGCCGGCCAGTCCGGAGCCAATAATCAATACATCGTGATGAATGGGCATGGTCTTGATCTCGAAAAAGTCTCTGTGAAAAATGCAAATGATTTAATTCGCGACCGCGGCAACGGCGGATTTGCAAACCGTCGGCAAATCAAACCCGGCCGGCAATTCTGTGGCAATCAGGGTGTGCAGGCCCATGATGCCGAAAGCGATGCCGACGAACGCCAGCGCCCAGAAAATGATTTTCTGGGTTTTATCCGGCCAGCCCAAATCCAGCAGGAAAAGCCGGATGCCGCCCAGTCCGTGATAGAGCGCAGCGAGCAGGAAAATCGCGTAGGTGATACGAAAGCCCGGGCTGGTGACATGCTGCACCGCCACGCCCCATTTGCAGCTGAGTAGCGCGGGGTCGGTGACGCGCGCATTCGCCAGCAGGGGATTCATCGCCTTCATCTCCCGCTCGATGAAGAGATGCTGGTCGAGAAAGTGATAAATCACCAGCACGAACAGCAACATGCCGGTCAATCGTTGCAACTTCCAGTTCAGGGGATTGAATTTATTGAGCATGGCGGTTTTTTCAAGAATGCACGAGCTTTTTGTTAGCGGAACAGCCAATACTTGACCATCAACGCCGCCACCGGTAGCGCGATCAATATGAATAATGCGACGGCCGCCCAGAGAAAAGCGCGGTGGCGTTCGCGCGAACGGAACTGGAACCAGTCGAAGGCGACGATGCGCAGGCCGTTGAAGGCGTGCAAAAATATCGCCAGGCCGAGGCCGATCTCGCTCATCTTGAAAAAGGGATTGGCGTAGAGCTTCAGCTCATCCTGAAAAGCTTCGGGGCCGCTCACCAGATGATGGATCGAAAAAATGTGCGCCAGCAGAAAAAAGGCCAGGGCCAGGCCGGTCAGCCGCTGGATGATCCAGGCCAGCATGCCCGGCAGCAACCGGTAATTACGCAGCATCATGAGGGGATTGGGCATCGCGAGACTCCGGGGGATGAATAACGGTCGATAAGAACGAGGATATTGTACCGACGGTCATCGAGAAAGTCGGGCCGGGGGCGATGCGGATGCGGCGATAAATGCAGCTGAATAATGGCGTCCCTATGGGGATTTGAACCCCAGTCGCTGCCGTGAAAGGGCAGTGTCCTAGGCCACTAGACGATAGGGAC
>JAYVQF010000239.1:0-5819 GCA_043777195.1 Thermoanaerobaculia bacterium | reverse complement strand
TACATGCCTTCGGGCATGCGCGCTCCTCGCGCCTCGCCCTTCGGGCGACTCGGCAGTCCTCTTTGCTACTGTTATTTCGTTGCGGCCCCTACGCGCCGGCCGCTAAACTGTCCCCCATGGCCTACCGTCTCGTGATGATTCTCTCCGGCTGCGGCATGTACGACGGCACCGATCCGCATGAGGCGGTGCTGGGGCAATATTTCGCCGAGAAAAACGGCTTCGAGGTGATCCCGGTCGCGCCGGCGGGGCCGGGTTTGCATGTGATGAACCACACCAGCGGCGAGGCGATGTCGGAAACCGGACTCGATTTGCAGGAACAGTCGTCGCGCCTCGTGAAGGGGCGGCTGCTGGAGATCAGCACGGTGCCCGCGCGCTTCGTGGATGCGCTGTTCATTCCGGGCGGGCAGGGGGTCATCAAAAATCTGCTCGGCGGGCTGGGCGGTGAAGCGCATGCGCCGACGATCAACCTCATTCGCGAAGTGGCGGCGCTCCGACGGCCGATCCTGGCCGTGTCCCTGGCGGAACTCCTCGTCAACCGCGCCACCGGCGAGCCGCTGGCCAAGGGCTGTTTCGATTTTCCGCCCGATGCGGTGTATGAAGAAGAAGGGCGCAATATTTTTCTCACCCCGGGATTCACCGCCGCCACAAGCATCGCGCAGGTTGCGGCGGGCATCGAACAGATGATGGAACTCGGGCGCAAGGCGATGCTCAAGGGCGGCAATTTGCTGCCCATCGCGTGAGCCATCAGGAGAACATATTGTTTTACCAGATGAAAATTATGTGCTCTAACACGATGCACACGGCGAATGATGAATGGAGTGATTCGCGATGAAGATCAAGGTGCTCTGCTTCGCCCAAACGCGCGAGATCACAGGGGGCTCTGAACTCTCCGTGGACTTGTTTGAGAACGCCCGGATTTCCGATCTGGCCGCGGCGCTCTTCGTCCTGCACCCCGCGTTGCAACCGATCCCGCTGCGCTACGCAGTCAATCAAACCTTCGCTCACCCGGAAATTGTGCTTCAGAAGGGGGATATTGTCGCGCTGATTCCCCCAGTCGCTGGCGGTTAAATCCCCCCCTGCAGCAGGCCGCTATAATTCCCCGAGGATTCTCCCATGAAAAAAATGCTTGTCACTCTGGGCGCGGCCGCGCTCTTCGTGTGTACTGGTGCCGCATTGCTCGCCGCACAGAAAGACTGGCCGTCATCCCTTGACGCCGCGATGACTACCGCGCAGGCGTCGCAAACGCTGGTGTTCGCGGAGTTTCATTCCGACACCTGAATTTGGTGTCACAAGATGGCCCGTGAGGCCTTCACCAATCGGACTGTGCTCGCGGAAATCGCCCACTTCTCCCCCGTCCTCATCAACGGCCCCAAGGGCGACGGCATTGCGCTCAAGGCGAAATACAAGGTGCCGGGGTATCCGACTTTTCTGATTCTGGATCCCGCCGGCGCGGAAGTCGATCGCAAGGTCGGCTACCTGACGCCGCCGGAAGTCACCAATTGGCTGGGCAGCGTGCGTTCCGGGAAAGGCACCTTCGCCGCGGTCGAAGCCACCTTCAAGGCGAATAGTGAAGACCCCGCCGCGATCGCGGCCTATGCCGGCAAACTGGGCGACCGGCAGGACGACGCGGCGCTTCCCCTCTATGAAAAACTGCTGAATCTCGACCCTGAAAATGCCCGCGGTTACCGCGAAGACGCGCTCTCCGCGCTCGCCTCTCATGCCCGCCTGGTCGCCTCGCGCGAGAAGAAAGATTCGACCGGGGAGGAACTTCAATTGCATGCATTGATGGCGGTCGCGAAAAAGCCGGATTCCATCCAGCAGGCGTACGGCCGGCTGGCCTCCATCCGTTTTCGCGCGGCGAAGGCGCTGAAAAAGCCGGAAGAGGCGGAAGAAAAAAAACGGCTGACGGATGAGGGGCTGGGTTATATGAAGACGATGATCGGGCTGCTGCCTCCCAAGCATGTCGTCTATGCCGACTCTCTGAATGACTATGCCTACTATCTGTTGGAATACGGAAAAAATATTCCCGAAGCCACGCGCATCGCCGAGCGGGCTGTGAAGGCCTCCCGTGATCCCTATTATCTCGATACCCTGGCTTCCGCATACGACGCTGCCGGCCGCTATGACCGGGCCATCACGCTGCAACAGGAAGCCCTGCGCATACAACCCGACGACGAACAGCTGCAAACCGACCTCAAGGATTTCAAACAGCACCGCGTCGATCATCCCCGCAAAAAAACGAAGAAATAAGGCGGGCCGGTTGACCGTGCGCATACGCGCGATCAGGGCGGGGCAACCCGCCCTTTGCATTGGCGCTGCGGATGGCGCTGCGGAGATCAGGCCGAAAATCAGTCCCCAAGGAAATCGAAATGAATCGCACCTTGCTCAAAAAATCGCTGTTGCCATTTTTTTTCCTGGCGCTGGCCACCGCTGCTCTCTGGCCGCATTTACGCGCGCAGACAACGAAGAAGCCACCGCTGATTATCCTGGGGTTCGACGGGGCCGATTACCACATTACCGAAAAATTACTCAAGGAAGGACGACTACCGAACCTGGCGAAACTGGCGCAGCAGGGCAGCTTCCGCCCGCTCACCGTCACCAACCCGCCGCAGACGCCGGTGAGCTGGTCGTCGTTCGCCACAGGCATGAATCCCGGGCGCACCGAAATTTTCGATTTCCTCAAACGCG
Source organism: Thermoanaerobaculia bacterium (assembly GCA_043777195.1). Taxonomy (GTDB): domain Bacteria; phylum Acidobacteriota; class UBA4820; order JAYVQF01; family JAYVQF01; genus JAYVQF01. Next base: position 3,131 of record JAYVQF010000239.1, on the reverse strand, counting down.
AGGGCGGCACCTACCATCCGGCCTTCGCGCTGAATGAGGAAATCCAAAAGCCCTTCGACGAAGTCGCGCCCTTCAATATCCGGTGGATGACGATCATCTTGGCGCTCGCCCTGGGCGCCGTCATCGGCCACTTGCTCAAGAAAAAGCTCGGCACCGGCAAGGCGCTGGGCGTGGCGGGGCTCTTCGCGATTCTCCTGGCGGGCGGCTGCCTCTACCTGGCCGGCCGCTGGCTCCCGCGCGCGGTGCCGTGGCCGCGCAACAACCGCCAGGGCGAACCCTTCTGGGTGACGGCCTCGAAACAGGGCATCCGCACCGAGGTGTTCCGGGTGCCCGCGACCTTTCCTGCCGACGGCGGCGCCGATCTGCGTATGGAGGCCGGCCTCGGCGTGCCCGATATGCGCGGCGGCATCGGCACGCCGGTTTTATACACCACCGATCCCGCCCTCACCGCCAGTTCACAGGAATTCTCCGTGGATGTCATCGGCATGTCGCCAGGCGAATCAGGAGAACCCGGCGGTTACCGCCATCCCCGCGCCGACGGCGGGTTCGACGACCTCGCAATCACCGGCCCGAAGAACCGGCTGTTCTTTGATTACATCGCCGAGGCCGCCGCCGGCGAGGAAAAAGATCCCGAGGCGCGCAAACAAACGATGGACGCGGTCAAAAAGCAGCTGCGCGCCGACGGCGTGTCAGAAATTCTTTCCGTGCCGCTCAAGATCACGCGCAGCGGCGAAACCGTTTGCTACGCCTATCAATCGGTCAGCCGCTGCCTGAAGAACGGCGAGTGGAGCGGCTATGAGATGATCAAATTCAAATTCTCGCCGCTCATCACCATTACCGGCTTCATGCGCTTCCGCGCCTTCTCGCTCGATCCGCAGCTTACGCTCTATCAATCGCCCATCAATTTTCATCCCGATACCCACCCGCTGCCGCTCAGTTGGCCGCCGGAATTCGCCGGCAAGGTGGCGAAACGCTATGGCCTGTTCAAAACCATGGGCTGGGTCGAGGACACCTGGACTTCGGGCGCCGGGGTAATGGACGAATCGGTTTTTCTAGAAGATGTGGATTTCACCCGCAGTCAGTACGGAAAAATCATGACCGGGCTGCTCAAGGACAATGATTACGATTTGTATGTACAGGTTTTCGAATTCACCGACCGGGTCGGCCACATTCTGTGGCGCTACACCGATCCCGGCCATCCCGGCTACAAGGGTAACGAAGCCAAGGCCGCGAAATACGGGCCGGAAGTGGAGAAGGCCTACGAGGCGATGGACTCGCTGGTTGGCCAGGCGATGGATGCGGCGCCGAAGGGCGCGCGCATTCTCGTTGTTTCCGATCACGGCTTTGCCAGCTTCCGCAAGTCGGTGAACTACAACACCTGGCTGGCGCAGCATGGATATCTCACTTTCAAGGGGCAAAACCGCCTCACCAGTGTCAGCGAACTTTTCGACAACAACGCCGTGCTGTTCAGCAATGTGGACTGGACGCGCACCCGCGCCTACGGGCTGGGGCTGGGCAACATCTACATCAACCTCGCCGGGCGAGAACCACAGGGCATCGTGATGCCCGGGAAGGAATATGACGCGCTGCGCACCGAACTCAAACAGGGGCTGGAGGCCATTGTCGATCCCGCGAACGGCGAGAAGCCGGTGTATCGCGTATATAACCGCGAGGAAATGTATAGCGGCTTCAATCCCACCCTCATACCGGACATGCGCGTCGCCAACGCCCCCAATTACCGCGTCAGCTGGCAGACTTCACTGGGCGGCGCGCCCGATCAGCTCATCCAGGACAACCTCGAGCCCTGGTCAGGAGATCATTGTTCGCTCGATCCCAAGTTTGTTCCCGGCATTTATTTCGACAGCGTGGCGGGCGCGCCCGGAGAACCCAACATGATGGATCTGGCGCCCAGCATCCTGAGTTATTTCAAACTCAAGCCCGCGCAGGAAATGGACGGCAAGGCGAATTTCTGAGAATAGAAAACCGCGAAAGGCGCGAAAGACGCGAAAGGGGGATTCAGAACTCTGCTTTCGCGTGTTTCGCGTATTTCGCGGTGAATTCTTCAGGCCCAAGCCCGCGTAGGAGATGGACGGCAAGGCGAATTATTAACGCAATGCGTAGGGGCACGGCATTGCCGTGCCCGATCAATAAAACAACCGCGCGAAAGCGCGGCTCCGAATTTCTGTTGTGCGGCTGACGCCGGCTGATTGATTTGTCGGGCACGGCAGTGTCGTGCCCCTACTCCCGACGGCACACCGCCACGATTTCGTCAACGCCTTCGGTGTCGAGCAGGCCCGGTTGGAATTTCAGCTTCTTCTGCGACCACATCGACATCGGCATGAAGCAGCGGTTGTACCAACGCAGCGCCTGCTCGCGGCGGGTGCGCATCCACCACAGCCCGAGATTCAAGAGCCACTCACTTTTCGGCTGCATTCCGTAAACGGCGCTCTGCTCGATCACGAAACCCGCTTCCGCCAGCCGGGCGGTCAATTCCTCCGGCTCGTAGCGGCGGTAATGGCCGACCGCGGCGTCGAAATCATTGAAGCATTTCATGAAGAGCGGCACCGACAAGATCAGGGCGCCGCCGGGTGCCAGCACACGGCTGATTTCCCTCAGCGCGCCCTGATCGTCCGCGGTATGTTCAAGTATGTCGCAGGCGCAGACCAAGTCGAAGGAATGATCGGGATGCGGCAGCGCAGTGATGTCGCCCGTTTGCGCGCGGCCACCCTGGGCGTTGATCGCCGCGACGGCGGGCGGGCTCATCTCCACAAAGTCGGTGCCGGCGAGCGGCAGCCGGGGGCGCAGACCCGGCCCGATCTCCAGACGACGCGGGGCTTTTTCCAGAAGGCCCGAGACCAGCGGCCAGGTGTTGAATTTCTCCGGCTTCTGTAATTTCGCGCCTCGCCACAGGTTGTCATAAAAGCCGCGATTGACGGCGGCGATGTCGGTGGCAGTAGGGGGTGATGGCGGGGCGGCGGGCGTCTTCACCCGGTAATTTTCGCACGCCCTGCATGATGCGCTCATGATGGGAGTTTGTAGACATAATGGAGTGACCGGCTCACTTCGGGCCGTCTGTTGGCATATGATGCCGACGGGCTGGCGATTGGCGCCAGGCTTGAACGCGGGGTACC
>JAYVQF010000238.1:0-1524 GCA_043777195.1 Thermoanaerobaculia bacterium | reverse complement strand
TGATTCTCGTGGGTGAGACGGAGTTTTGCGGCGGCATTGGCGACGAGGTGGGTCAGCTCGTCGTTGTTGAAGGGCTTGATGACATAGTCAAAGGCGCCCAGCCGCAGCGCCTTGAGCGCCGATTCCGCCGAGGCATAGGCGGTCATCAAAATAAATTCCAACTCGTCGCCGTGGGTTTTGAGGCCCGCAAAAAGTTCCAAACCTCCCGCACCGCCGGTCAGAGCGAGATCGCTCAGCACGATGCGTGGCGCCCGCTCCTTCGCCGCCCGCGCCAGCGCCGGCGCCGCCCCGGCGAAGAGCGAAACTTCGTATTCGGGGCGATCGAAGAGTTCCCCCAGCACCATTCGCAGCGCGGGCTCGTCCTCGACAATCCACAGCTGCAGCGTCTCGCTCATAAATCCCCGGAAGAATTAACCGCCACAGCTCCACCCGGCCATGACCAGACCCTTCGGCGAGCGCAGCGCGCCAACACGCCCTTGGAACGCCAAGGTGAAGATGGAACGAGGAACAATCGGCAAAAAATAATTTTCTTCATTTTTTTTTCTTGGTGTCTTCAGAGCAGATTCCGCCCGCTCACGCGTGCGGCTTGGCGGTAAAAAATTCTTATTCTACGGCTGCGTCTGCGGTTGCGAAGCGGGGGATGGTGAGTACGAAACGCGCGCCGGTCGGTCCGTGGCGGGGGAGCCGGAGTTCAAGCCGTCCGCCGTGTCCCTGGGCAATTTTATTGGCGATGGCCAGGCCGAGTCCGCTGCCCTCACTGAATCCCCGCACGAACGGGGAGAAAATGCGCTCGCGCTGTTCACTCGCCACGCCGGCGCCGCGATCCTCGACGGCGAGCTCGGCGCCTGCCGGGCTCTGCGCCAGTTCGATCAGAATCTCGCTTCCTTCCGGCGCGGCTTTGCGGGCATTGGAGATCAGATTCCATACGAGTTGCCGGATGCGGTCGGCATCGAATTCCCCGCGCAGCGATTCCGGCACGATGAGTTGCAGCCGCGCGCCGGGCTGGGTGTCAGCCAGGGCATGGATTTCCCGCAGCAGAGCGGCGAGATCGCCCGGTTCCGGATTGGGCTCTTCGGGCCGGGTGTATTTCAAAAAATCGCCGAGCACGCCCGAAAGCCGGTCCGCCTCGCCCACGATGATGCCCGTCAATTTCTGCATCGCCGGCTCGCGCATCTTGTCCCCCAGCAACTGCGCGCTGGCGCTGATCGCCGCCAAGGGGTTGCGGATCTCATGGGCGATACGCGCGGAGACGGCGCCCATCGCCGCCAGGTTTTCCTTGAACTGCAATTCCGCCTGCAATTTTTTGAAGGAGGTGACATCGCGCAGGATCAGCGCGATGCCTGGAATCCCCTCGCCCTGCAAGGCAAAGGCGTGCACTTCGTAATAGTGCGGGCGTGTGAGGGTGGCCGGCAGATCCACGGTGGTTGAGCCCCAGGTTTCCACCCGCTGCGCAAGTTCCGCCGCATGCAATTCCGGCAGCAGCGCTTTGAGGGGTCGGCCGAGCGCCTCGGGGAAACGCCGCTG
>JAYVQF010000237.1:0-1525 GCA_043777195.1 Thermoanaerobaculia bacterium | reverse complement strand
AATTTGACCGGGTGATGGAGCAGTCGGGCGGCGCCAACAACGCCTTCACCTCGCAGGACATGACCGCCTATAACGACGATATTCCCACGGAGTTCTTCGCCAAGCTCGTGGACATGGAAACCGACCGGATGCAGGATGTCACGCTCGATCCGAAATTATTCGACAGTGAACGGCATGTGGTGATGGAAGAAATTCGCCTTCGCGATATCGACGATCCCGATGGGGCGATGGAGGTGGCGCTCAATGCCGCTGCCTACAAGGCCTCCTCGTATCACTGGCCCGTCGGCGGCTGGCTGAAGGATCTCGATGTCATGCGCCGCGACGAAGCCTATGCCTATATCAAAACTTTCTATGCGCCCAATAACGCGACGCTGGTGATCGCGGGGAATTTTGATCCTGCGGCGGCGGAAAAATTGATTCGCGAGCGCTATGGTGCAATCACGAGTGCCGTGCAGCCCCCCGCCCCCGTGCTGGCCGAGCCCGAACAGCTCGGGCCGGTTCGGGTCGAATTGCGCAAGGATGTTTCTGCGGCGGCGCTCGAACGGGGTTACAAAGTGCCCGAGATCCTGCATGCCGACACCCCCGCCCTTGATTTGCTCGCGGAAATCCTCGCGGGCGGCGAGAATTCGGTGCTGGTGAAAGCGCTGGTGCATGAAGCGGGATTGGCGACCGATGTCATCGGCAACAACGGCGACATGAAAGACCCCTCGCTATTCGAGATCGCCATGCACCTGCGCCCGGAGATCGCGCCGGAAAAAGCCCGTGCGGCGCTCGATGCGGCACTGGCCGCTTTCTTCAAGCGCGGCGCCACCCCGGCGGAGATTGCCGCCGCCAAGGCACGCATCACCATCCGCCGCCTGCGCCAGATGGAAACCAACACCGGTTTTGCTTCGTCATTAGGTCGCGCGGACATTCTTTTCGGCGACTGGCACGCGGCCTTCGCCGAGGGCGAACGCATCAACGCGGTGACCGCGGCCGACCTCACGCGGGTGAGCGGGAAATATTTCTCCGATAAAGAGATGACGGAAGTTACGCTGATGCCGGTGGTGGCGGCGGTCGAGCCGGCCGCTTCGGCGCCCGCGGCAAAACCTTGAATCGAGACTCGAGAATCGCGCTTCGTTAATTACGATTCTGCACTGATGAATTAATTTTGGGTTCTACCATGAAAAACCTTCGCCTGATTGCGCTCCTCTGCTTCTTTCCCGCGCTCACCGCTTTCGCCGCGGATGCCGTTCACTTCCCGGAATTCTCCAGCGTCACGCGGGAGCGCATCACCGCGACGGTCATCAAACAGGATCGGGTGCCGCTCGCAGCAGTTCGGGTCACGCTGGCGTTTCCGCACGGATTGCCCGGTTACGATCCCGCAGGCGCGGCGCTCTATCTGCATGCCATCAAGCACGGCAGCAAACAATTTTCTGGAGCCCAGTGGCTGACGAGTCTGGATTTGATGGGCGCCGAAGTGGATGAACAATCCATGCCGTACGGAATTGGCCTGTCAACGGAAGTGCGGGCCGCGGATGCGCCG
>JAYVQF010000236.1:0-1531 GCA_043777195.1 Thermoanaerobaculia bacterium | reverse complement strand
CCCTGCGCATCGAGCACGCCGGTGGCGATCATGATGCGGCGGTTTTCCGTCTCGATATTCTTCAGCGCCTCGATCTCGGTGGCGTCGTCAATCTGCTTCTGCACGCTGGCCTGCGCCTCGTTCAACTTGCGCTTGAGTTCGCCGTAGAGCCGCCCCAGTTTCCCCGCCACGGTCACCAGCTGGCGCGGACCGACCACGACCAGGGCGACGAAGCAGATGAGCAGGATTTCCTGAAAGCCGAGGGTGCCGATCACCGGGGAATTATGGAACCTCTGACCCGCACCGCGGCCGCGCCCTAAAATTGCCGTTGCCATGCAGAATGTCGAAGAATTCATGGCCGGGTTGCGCACGGGATACCGCGACAGCGTGCGCGAGCGGCTGGCGACCATGACCGCGCTGCTGGCGGCCGCGCGCGCGCAGCCGGAAGATCTTGCGTCGCTACGGGAATTGCGCCGTCATGTCCACAATCTCGCCGGCAGCGGCGGCACTTACGGGTTCACGGCCCTCTCCGCAGCGGCGCAGGTGGGGGAGCTGCGCCTCGAAGCGCTTCTGGGCGCGGGAACGCCCTTCACCGATGCGGATTTTTCCGGACTCGACCAGCTGCTTGTTGAATTGGCGCTCTTGGCGGAGACGGACATCGCGACTGTCTAGTGGCTTGAAAAGTGGCATGAAAAAGGGGCGGCCACAGCCGCCCCCGATATTTTGCGTTCCGTTCACAACGAGGCTATTTGCGCAGAACGGTCTGCCCTTTTTCAAACCCCTTGCCCGAATCAATGATGCAGATCGCGAGATGATCGCCATTCACCTTTTCCACGCGGAGGCGGCCGACCGGCTTGTCGTCATAGCCCAGCACCTGGCCGGAATCGGGATCGGTGATCGCCTCGCGGCTGACCACCCCGTAGGTATCGCCCGGCTTGACGCTGTCAATCGAACCGATGTTGATATAGACCTTCCCGTCCTTGAGCAGCACGATTTTGCCTTCCACCGCCGTGCCCGCATCGCCGAGTCCCGCCGCGATTTCAGTTGAATCGCCGGCCAGCTTGGCCACGACTTTATGAATGGCGGGGATGAAGACCTTTTTGACTTTGGTGTTGTCCCAGGAGCTGCCGCCGCCGGTGCCCATGATGCTGAGGTTCAGCGAGGAGTCGGAAACCGTCTCGGTCTGACTAAAAAGAATTTCGCCGGTCTGCACATTGACCACGCGCGCTGTGAGGTTGCCCTCGGTGGTTCGCTTGTGACCGCCGCCATAGACGCCGCCCAGGCGGCCCCCGATCAGCCCGCCCAGTCCGCCCGTATGCGCCTCGCTTTCCTTCTCGGCAAAATCGACATTGCCGAAGATCAGCAGCTGCACGCCGAGCATCTTGCCCACTTTAACGGCGGTGCGTTGATCCACCGCGCCCGACAGCTGGAAGCCCTGCTCGCCCAGGATTTTTTCCAGCTCCTTGCGCTCCATGACCCGGTATTTATGGGTGTTGACCAGTTCATCCACGAACCAGCCTTCCGTGGCGCTGCCGACATTGCCGTGCCAATA
>JAYVQF010000235.1:0-5875 GCA_043777195.1 Thermoanaerobaculia bacterium | reverse complement strand
AGAAGCGCGCATACCCGAAGGTATGTAAGCGACGAGCAACGAAGCCAGTCGGGATGAATCGGCGGGCAGACTGCTACTGTTATTTCGTTGCGGCCCCTAATGTCGTCATTCGCGCACGCCGGAGCGTATCATGAAGGAGTTCCTTCGCCGTACGACGGGTGAACTTCAATGCGGCCGGCGAGCCGTGATCACTTCCCACTCGGCAACGCCGCCGGCGATGACCCTGAATAACGGGTGGGGATCGGGCTGCACGACACTTTCAAATTGGCGACGCCATTCCGGCGCGCGCGCCTTCAGCTTTCCGCAAAGATGCGCCCACTCATGATCGAGCTGGCCCCGCGTCACTGATAAGGGTTCGGCGGCGCCGCGGCACTTGATTTTGCTCTTGTCGAACTGGTAGCCGCGGCGGACGGCCTCGGCATACACCGAGCGCAAATAGGCGGCTACCTGTCTCTGCGGCGCGGGGGCCGCAAGAAACCTCGCGAGTTGCGGATGATGTTTGTATCCCCGGGTCTGTCCGGACAGCACCGCCTGCGCGAGCAAACTCTCCCGCCACAAGGCCACCAGGCCCTTGGCGTCAAGATAGCGCGGGTGCAAAGACCAGAGGCGCATGCGATCACTTTTCCAGCAGAGAGCCCAGCAGAAAGCGAAGCGCGCCTTCGAGTTCCGGATGGCGGAATGTGTAGCCGCTCTTGACGAGCATTTCGCCGGAGACCCGCTGGCTGGACAGCAGCAGCGCGTCGGCCATTTCTCCGAAGGCGAGTTTGGCAGCGAAGGCGGGCAGGGGAAAAATCGTCGGCCGCTTGAGAACTTTCCCCAGGGTCTTCGTGTATTCGCGATTAGTGACGGGATGGGGCGCGACGGTGTTGACGGGGCCGTCAAGAGACTTTGCATGCAGCGCGTGCAGGATGACCCCGGCGACATCATCGAGGGCGATCCAGCTCATCCACTGCTTTCCCGAGCCGAGAATCCCGCCGCCACCGAGTTTGAAAGGGAGGAGCATTTTCGCAAGCCCCCCGCCCTGCGGGGAGAGAATGAACCCAAAGCGCAGGTTGACGGTACGGATGCCTTTCGCGCGCGCCGGTTCACAGGCCGCTTCCCATGCCTTGCAAACCCGGGCGAGAAAGTCATCGCCGGGGGCGCTGGATTCCGATAGCAGTTCATCACCCCGGTCCCCATACCAGCCGATGGCTGAGGCGCTGATGAACACCGCGGGAGGCTTTGCCATGTTCGCCAGTGCGGACGCGAGCAGCGCAGTGCCTTTCACGCGACTGTCGAGTATGCGCGCCTTCTTCGCGTCGTTCCATCGCCCCTGCGCGATATTGTCCCCCGCCAGGTGCACCACCGCGTCGGGCGCGGCCTGCGCCAGGGCGTCGCGGTCGATCTCTCCCGCCGCCGGATTCCAATAGACACCGGGTACGCCGTGCTCGCGAACCAACGCCACCGCGTCGTGACCTTGCGCCTCGATCAGCGCCGTGAGTTCTTTGCCGACTAATCCGCTCGCGCCGCTGATGAGAATTTTCATGGGGGAGGCTCCGCTATCCTGATATTTTTTCCAAGCGCCCAGGTCACTGGATGTAACCGCATGACGATACCCCGTTCCCGTCAAAATCATTCCACCCGCATCTACTACCTAAGAGTGGGGTTATCCGTACGCTCGCCAAATCTGTGTCGATACACAGAATGTATGAGCCCGAATGCCGCCCACAGGCTGATGAGTGAGGTGCCGCCATAGGAAATAAACGGCAGCGTGATGCCGGTTGCGGGCAGCACGCCCAGCACCATGCCGGTGTTGACCAGCGCCTGAAAAAGCGGGATCACCGCGAGTCCCGCGACGAGATAAAAACCGAACGCGTCCGCCGCGCCATGCGCGATTTGCAGCGCGCGATAGAAGAGCATGCCGTAGAGCGAGAGCAGCACCAGCACTCCGATCATGCCGGTTTCCTCACAGACCACGCTGAAAATGAAATCGGTGTGCTGCTCGGGAAGAAAATTCATATGGGTCTGGGTGCCCTGAAACAATCCCTTCCCAGTCAAGCCGCCACTCCCCACGGCGATGCGCGACTGGTTGACATGGTAGCCTTTGCCCGAAATGTCGGCGCCGGGATCCAGATAGGTCTGGATGCGTTCGCGCTGGTGCGGCTCAAGGACGCGCTGATAGATATAGCTGCTGGCGCCGGTCAACGCCACGAACCCGGTGATGCCCAGACCCCACAGCAGCTTGCGCGGAAAGGGCGCGACCACGGTGAGGACGCCGAGCAGCGGAAAAAAAGTCAGGGCGACGCCCAGCGCAGGCTGCTTGAGAGTCAGCGCCGCAGGCAGGAGCACCAGCAGCGCCAGAACGGCCAGCTCTTTAAGCCCCATTCTGCGTTCTCCGCGTTCCGAGAGAAAATCGGCGCAGGTGAGCGCTGCGATCACCTTCGCGAATTCCGCCGGTTCCAATGAAAAACCGGCGAGGCGAATCCATGATTTCGCCCCTTTGACGGGTGTCGCGAATACAAGCAGCCCGATCAGCGCGGCGATGGCAATCGCCCACAATACAAAACTGCGGGTTTTGTATTTATGGTAATCAATGAACGACAGAAGGACAAATGCGGCCATCCCGGCGAGCAGCCAGAACAGTTGCTTGCGATCCAGGTCGGCTTTCATGCCGGTGAGCGATTGCGTGGCACTGTGTATGAAGACCGAGCCGAACGCGGAAAGACCCAGCAGCACAGCCAACAACCAGCCGTCAAACCCGAGCCGCCTCATGGTACACCCCCGGGGGTCTTGGCGGGTTTTTCAGCCGGCGACGGGCTCGTTTGGGGCTCGGGGATTTCTGCGGGCGCCGCGGGAGGTTCATCGCCGTTTGGGGGAGGCAAATCATCCACCGGCGGCGGCGGCTCAGGTTTCGGCGGTTTTTTTTGCGGCGTTTTGGCCGGCGATTCCGCAGGCTGCGCTGGCTTGTTAGCACCAGCCGCCGCGCCGGCTGCGGGTACGATTGGCGCTCCCGCCGCAGGCTTGGCCGCCGTTCCCGCGGGCTTCGTTGGCGTCCCGGGAACAGTCCCTGGAGCGCCGCCCGCTCCGGCGTTCGCCAGCAGTGCCGGGATTTTGTCGTGCATAACCACGAATGGATTGACCGGCGGCGCCACCGCCAAAGTGTCAGCGGTCGCGTCAGCCAACTGTAATTTCGGTTGCAATTCTCCTGCGGACGCCGGCTTGCGCTGGTGAAACCAGTAATCCACCGCATGGCTGGCAATGGGCGCCGCCGCTTCCGATCCGTGGCCTCCCTGCTCGACCAGGACGGCAAAGGCGATGCGCGGATTCTCCGCGGGGGCGTAGCCCGCAAACCAGGAATTTTCCCGGAAGCCCGCGAGGTGACCGCCACTTTTTACGCCCCCCGCCATGACGGTTTCATTGCTGACCAGCTGTGCGGTTCCGGTCTTGCCACAAATCTTGATGTCTTTCAGCGCCGAACGCGCGGCCGTGCCGCCGGGATCGGTGACCATGCACATGGCCTCCTTCACCACGCGCAGCGCATCGGGGTCAAGGGTGACATGCGCCATGCGGGGCGGCTGCACTTCGTCGCCCACGCGGGTGACCAGTTGCGGCACCACGAGATTGCCGTCGGTGGCGATGAGCGCCATGAGCCGCGCCACTTGCATCGGCGTCACCTGGGTCTGCCCCTGACCGATTGCGACCGAAAGCGACTCCCCGGGAAACCAATCGCGCATCCATCTGTAGCGGCGGTCGGCAAATTTTTTGTTGGCGACGACCAGACGCTCGTATTGTTCCGCTTTCCACATCGGGCCGGGCATGATGCCGGCCGCTTCGCCCGGCAGGCTGACGCCGGTGAGCTGGCCCAGGCCCAGGATCCGCCCGAATTCCTCGAACCGGGCGATTTTCATGCGCAGGCCGACATTGTAAAAATAGATATTGCAGGATTTTTCGATCGCGTGCCGCAGGTCGATGGTGCCGTGGCGGCCGGTGCAATTCCACTCCCGGCCATAGATCCAGGTTTTGCCCGCGCAAGAAAATGTGGTGTCGGGCTGGATGAATCCCTCGGTGAGCGCGTTGAGCGCCATCACCACTTTCCAGACTGAACCCGGTGCGTAGGCCGCCTCGGTGGCTCGATTGATGAAGGGCGTGCCCTCCGCATTCTGCAACCCCTTCCACACTTCCGGGCGGATGCGGCCGGTGAGGTCATTGAGGTCGTAACCCGGCTGCGATACCATCGCCAGCACTTCGCCAGTTTGCGGATCCAGGAAGACCGCCGCGCCGAAGCGGCCGGCGAAATCCGCCTCGATCTGCTGCTGGAATTTCAAATCGAGCGCCAGGCGCAAGGGTTGCCCGGCCTCCGGCAGCTGCGTCACCGTCGTGGAAAATCCGGTGCGCTTCACCTCGTTGCCGAGTGAATCCACCCACAGCTGGCGGCTGCCATAACGACCGGCGAGACGGTTTTCAAAGGCGCGTTCCACGCCGCCGCGTCCGATCTGTGCGCCGGGGCGCAGACTCGGATCATCGCGCAGTTCCTCAGGATTGATGGAGCCGAGGTAACCGATTACATGCGCCGCGAGAGAACCGTAGGGGTAAATCCGGCGACTGTCAAAGTCGATGGAGAAGCCGGGGAATTCGTTCTGATGGGAGAGAAGGTAGGCGGCGGCGGGATAACCCAGATCGCGGTCAATGATAAGCGGGCCGTTGGTCAGCGTGACCGCAGCCTTGCTCAGCACCTCCTTTTCATAGCCGAGCCGCTGCGCCGCGGCCAGGGCGGAGAGGCGAACCGGGTCATCGGGTTTGCGCGTCCAATATTCGCGTTCAAGTCGCAGAATGTAACGCGGCGCGTTCTGGCTGAAGGGCCGTCCTTCGCGGTCATAAATGCCCCCGCGTGACGCGGCGATATCCCAGGTTCGCAAAGTGTTGTTGTTCGCTTCGCGTCGCAGCGCATCGCCCTCGATGACCTGCAAGCGCCATAGCCGCGCCATGTAAATGGCAACCGGCAACAGGCTGGCGATGAAGATCAGGGCCAGCCGACGGCGCGCATCGACAATAGTCTGGCCGGCGCCCATCAGCGCGACTCCCGCCACCACGCGCGCGCCAGGAGCACGGTCATCAGCCCGTCCAGCGGCGCACCCAGGAGCAGGAACAATCCCGCGCCCGGTCCGCTGGTGATGGCCGCGAGCCGCATGAACAGCAGCAGTCCGAGACGACCCGTCAATCCGCAAACCAGTCCGCAAATGAAATCCCCCGCTGCACCTTCAGGGATGAACATGCGACGCAAGCGGGCCATGACATACGCGGCGATCGCGGCCGCGACAATCCATCCGCCGAGTTCGGCGCGCGCAGTCAGCAATTCGCTGACCCCCCCCAGCCCGATGGTGAAGAGGGGCAGCCAGAGGGCGTTTTCGCTCATTCCCGCGAGGGCAGCCAGCGCGATCATGGGCGACAGCGCCAGGACGCCGCGCGTTTCACCGGCCAGCAGCAGCGGTGCGGCCAGAACCAGGAGCAGGATAAGGGCGCGAATCTGCAGCGGTGCCGGGATGCGTTTCATGTCCCTCCCTCCACAACCAGCAGATCGAAGCCGTCACCAGGATCCGCGGCGGGGCGAACCTCCCCTTCCGGTCCGGCCGCGCCGCCCGGATTGTAGCGCGAAACCGTGCCGACCGGCAGACCGCGTGGATAAAGTCCGTCCAGCCCGTTCGACAGGATCGAGTCGCCCACTTTGACATCATCGCCAGGCCCCACCCCGCGCAAGTTGAGTGTGCCTGCCCCGGTTCCGGTCGCCACGAACAGCAGGTGCGAACGCGCATCAATGACGCCGATCCCGGCGCCGGCATCGGTGAGCAGCTGCGCGCGGCATTGATCGCCCGCGCAGTTGAGGGTGCGTCCCAGGATG
>JAYVQF010000234.1:0-1537 GCA_043777195.1 Thermoanaerobaculia bacterium | reverse complement strand
CGGCGGCGGCGGTTTCCGCGCCCGTGGTGCGCGCGCCCAGGCAGAGAATGTTGGCGTCATTATGTTCGCGGCTGAGGCGGGCGGTGGTTTCATCGTGTGCGAGGGCCGCGCGCACGCCGGAAATTTTGTTGGCCGCGATGGAAATGCCGATGCCGCTGCCGCACACGAGCAATCCGAAGCTGCCGGCTTCCGCTGCGACCTCGCGTCCCACCGCCGCCGCAAAGTCGGGGTAATCCACCCGTTCTTCCGAATGACAGCCCAGGTCGTCCACGCGATGGTTTCCCGTGAGCAGCTGCGCCTTGAGCGCCTCTTTGAGCCGAAAGCCGGCATGGTCGGAGCCGAGAAAGAAGTGGAGGGGCATGGGGGAATCTTAGAAGATACGAGCCGCTTGCCCACGCGGGCCGCGCCCGCTATGCTTGCTAACGAATGGCTAAGGTGCTGGTCATCGACGATGACGGCGATTTGCGTCTATTGCTCCGCCAATTTCTCACCCGCGCCGGCTTCACGGTCAGCGAGGCGGAAAACGGCGAAGCCGGGCTGGCGCTCGCCCAGGATCACCCCCCCGATGCCGTGATCCTTGACCTTTTGCTTCCCGGCATTGATGGACTGGAAGTGCTGCGGCAACTGCGCGCCGGTCCCCGCACCCGCCACTTGCGCGTTCTCATGCTCACCCGCAAGGGAGAGCCCACCGAGCGCATCACCGGGCTGGAATTGGGCGCCGACGACTATATGCCCAAGCCATTTTCCCCCGACGAGGTCACCGCGCGCATTCGCGCGCTGCTGCGCCGCGAGACGCCCAAGTCCGGCGGCGGCTACCAGATCGGGCCGCTCACCATTGACGCCGAGGCCGCAGCGGTCAGCGTGAACGGCGCGCCGGTCTCCCTGTCGGCCACTGAATTCAAGCTTCTGCGCGTACTCGCCGAGGCGGGCGGCAAGGTATTGCACCGCGAGCGGCTGCGCGATCTCATCTGGGGCGTGGGCTTCGCGGTCACTCCGCGCACTGTGGATGTGCATCTCAAACGCCTTCGCGAAAAACTCGGGCCGGCGGGCGCACTGATCAAAACCGCGCGCGGTTTGGGTTATAAATTGGAAGGATGAAGCGGGTTCGGGCGCAAGCTTGCGGTGTTCATGCGTAATTCAGCGCCCTATTCTCTAGTGTAGCGAATTATTAATTTCGGATTTATAAGTCTCGGCACTAGCACGCCGCCCGCTGCAATTCCGCCAGCCATTTTTCAAACGCCGCGGCTTCGGCACCGCGCAAACGGTCGAGGCGCGCGCGTCCTTCGGCGTCATTGCGAAGCAGGTGATCCACCACCTGACGCAGGTGGTTTTCCTCTTCGCGCAGGATGCCCTGGATGACGCCCGCGTGGCCCAGCGGCGCGAGCCGTTCGGCATAGGCGGGATAGAAGCCGCCCGCGCGCTCTTCCACCAGCAGTGTGGTGTACAAATAATTGACCCACGGCTGCGCGCCCGCGCCGCTGGCGGCGAGATCGGCCTCGGCGGCGCGGTCCACCGCCTGCATGTAACCGCTGGCAGC